>JAJPZF010000012.1 GCA_021204545.1 Prevotellaceae bacterium | reverse complement strand
GTTCCCGCAAAAGGGGTAATACCTCTGCGGCAAAAGGGGTAATACCTCTGCGGCCGAAGGGGTAATACCTCTTTACTGAAAGGGGTAATACCCCTTTGCCGAAGGGGGTAATACCCCTTTGCCGAAGGGGGTTATACAGGCTCGTCGGCGTCTGTCAGGCAGCCGGTGGCCTCCTCCATGGTGAAGCCCCTCGCAAGGGCAAAGCGGAGGAGCTTGCCACGCAGCTCGTACTGTGAGGCGGCCCTCACCGTCCTTTGCTTCGACGCGAGCAGCTGCCTTAGGCCGTCCATGTACTCTCCTTCGGGTATCGCCTCTAAGGCAGCCTCGCGGTCCGCCTCCCCGAGGCCGAGCTGGCGGAGGTAAAGGGCTATCTTCACGCGCCCCCAGTGGTTGTGGCGGAACTTGTCGAGCGCGTACGCCCTTGCGAAGCGGCTCTCGTCGATGAAGCCCTCCCGCTGGAGCCGCGACAGCACTCTGTCCCTCGCCGCCGCCGTCAGCCCCCATGCTTCGAGCTTCCCCTTAATCTGCGAGAGGCAGTGCTCAGAGCCGGCGCAGAGGAGCGATGCCCTCTCCAGGGCTTCCCGTTCAGTCAGCGTCTTCCTCGTCATGGCCATGCGTGCAGGCAGCGCAGTCTCCCGTGGCGGTCGCGTTGCAGTACGGTCTTCTTGAAGCCGAGCCTCACGAGCAGGGCCTTGCTCTCCTCCGCCAGCCTTTCGTTAAGCTCAATGTGGAGCGAGCCGCCCGGCCTCAGGTGCGTGAGGGCGAACCGGGCGATGGCTCTCGTGAAGAGCAGCGGGTCGTCGCCGGGCACGAAGAGGGCTGCGCGCGGCTCGAAGCCAAGGACGTTGCGCTCCATAGCCTCGGCTTCGCTCGGCAGGACGTACGGGGGGTTGCTCACGACGACGTCCCACCGTCGCCGCTCCGCGCAAGGGCTGAGGATGTCACGCCTCTCCAGCTCAAGGCTGACGCCGTGACGGCGGGCGTTCAGGCGGGCGTACCGCAGGGCCTGCTCGCTGATGTCCCAGGCCGTGACGCTGCGCCTCGGTGAGCTGAGGGCAATGCTTACCGCTATGCAGCCGCTGCCCGTGCCCACGTCGAGGAAGGAGAGCTCGCCTTCCGTTTCCCGGAGGTAGCCTAAGGCTTGACGGAGCAGGTCCTCCGTCTCAGGTCGTGGGATAAGGCAGCCCTGCCCCACCGAGAACCGCCGGCCGCAGAAGGAGGCCACCCCAAGGACGTACTGCACGGGTTCGCCCCCGAGCAGGCGCGAGAGGATATTGGCGGCCTCGGCCTTGTCCGCTTCCGACAATTCCCTATCTTTGCCCACGAGAAGGTCGGCCAGCCTTAAGCCGAACCTCTCCTCAGCCACAAGGCGGGTGATGGCTCTCGCCTCCCCTTCGGGGTAAACTGCGAGTAGCTGCTGGAGGAAGGAACGAAGGGGGGTCATCACTGCGAGGCGTTGCGTTTGGGCGCGAACTTAGGTATAATCGGCAAAAGAATGAAGCGAAGGGACTTAAACTTGGACGAACAGTTTATGCGGCGATGTCTGCAGCTCGCCCTTGGCGGCAGCGGCACTACGTCGCCGAACCCGATGGTGGGGGCTGTCGTCGTATGTGATGGGAGGATAATAGGCGAGGGCTATCACCGACGCTGCGGGGAAGCGCACGCCGAGGTCAACGCCATCGCCTCGGTGAGGCAGACGGAGCTCTTGCCACGCAGCACCATCTACGTGAGCCTCGAGCCTTGCGCCCACTATGGGAAGACGCCGCCCTGCGCCGACCTCATCATAGAGAAGCGACTCCAGCGTGCCGTGATTGGCTGCCGTGACCCGTTCCAAAGGGTGAACGGACTGGGGATAAGGCGGCTGCGGGAGGCTGGCGTCGACGTGAGCGTAGGCGTGCTGGAAAGGGAGTGCGTGTGGCTTAACCGCAAGTTCCTTACCTTCCACAGCCTCCATCGCCCATACGTTACCCTGAAGTGGGCGGAGTCGAGGGACGGCTTCATAGCTGCCCTTAGGGACGGCTTGCCTATGCGTACCGCGCTCTCCACGCCTGTCACCAGCATTCTCTCACATAGGCTGAGGGCTGAGACGGACGCCATCCTCGTGGGCAGGCGCACGGCGGAGGTTGACGACCCCGAGCTTACCACAAGGCTCTGGGCAGGCAATAACCCTCTGCGACTGGTAATAGACCCCCGCGGCAGCCTGCCACGCAACCTCCGCCTCTTCGACGGCAGTACCCCCACAAGGGCTTACGTGCTGCCCCAAGCCAAGCCAGCCTACGAGGGCAAGGGGGCCACGGTGGTGAGGCTCCAGGAGGGCGAGCCTATGCCGCAAGGCGTCCTCAAGGACTTGGCCAAGGAGGGAGTGCAGAGCCTGCTGGTGGAGGGCGGCAGACAGACGCTCCAGGCGTTCATAGACAGCGGCCTGTGGGACGAGGCACGGGTGGAGAAGACGCAAGCCGTGCTTGGCGAAGGCTTGCAAGCACCGCGTCTTTCGTCCCAAACCCTACAGAGAATGGAGGAGGTAGACGGCAGCCGTATCGAGACATACGTAAGGGAACAGGGCTGAGAACGGCAGGGTAAGACCCCGCCCGACTGCTAAATATCCCTAATTGCCATAATATGGGGGGCATTTCTTCGTTATCTTAATAATTAACCTTACTTTTGCACGCCGCTTCCCAACAAGGTGCGGCACTCACTGAGAAGAAGGATAGATGAAGAAATATGCTTTTCTGTTGCCGCTGACGCTCCTCGTGCCTTTCTTGCTGGCTTCCTGCCTCAGCGACGACGAGGCGGCAACGGACGACTACTGCTATATCTCGGGCTTCACACTCGGCTCTCTTAAACGAACGCTGTTCACCCTCTCCGTTGACGGCGAGGACAGCGTCTACACAACCACCTTCCAAGGCAGCCTCTTCCCTATGACCATCGACCAAAGGGCACTCAGCATAGAGAACAAAGACTCGCTGCCCATACGCACGCAGGTCAGCGCCGTGCTTGCCACCATCACCTACGAGGGAGTGCTGGCCTGGCGCAAGCAAGACCACGAGGAGAACGACACACTGTGGAACACCTACAGCAGCAGCGACTCGCTCGACTTCACCTCCCCGCTCGAGCTCGCCTGCATAGCAAGCAACGGCAACTCCTACCGCACCTACACCGCCAAGCTTAACGTGCACCAGCAGAAGGCGGACTCAACGGTGTGGGACAAGATAGGCACAGCCGAGCCGCTGAACAGCCTCGGCCAGCGCAAGGCCTTCTGCCTCGGGGGGCAGATAATGGTGCTGGGAGAGGAGGCGGACGGCAGCATAGTCTGCGCCATGCACCCTACGGGAACAAGCGGAGAGTGGCAATCTATAACGACAAACGGGGCAGAGGGGGCTGACCTCTCCACACTACAAATGAGCGGCGGCACGCTCTTCCTTTCCACCTCCAGCGGTAAGATACTGCAAAGCTTCAACGCCCTCGACTGGGTCTCTGCCTCCTACCCCGCCGAGGACGGACTGAAGCTCGTGGCGGCAAGCCCCGCAAGGCTCTACGCCCTGCTCGAGGGCGAGCTGGTGAGCAGCGACGGAGGCGACTGGCAGGCGGAGGAGCTGGACGACGATGCCGCCTACCTTCCCTGCGGGCAAGTGTTCGGCTTCTCCTACACCCTGCCCGACGGGCAGAACCGGCTGATGATAATAGGACAGAGGGACAACGAGGACGACACGAGCTGCATGGTGTGGGCCAAGGCGTGGACAAGCGACGAGGAGGGCGAGGAGCCGTGGATGTTCTACGTGCCCAACGCTGCGGACAAGCGGCGCTGCCCCATCAGGGAGCAGCTTAACGTGGTGGCCTACGACGACGGCTTCCTCACCTTCGGCGGCAAGACAGGCGACGGGCTGCACGAGGCGATGGACAGCGTGCTTTACAGCGCAGACCACGGCATCACGTGGCGACCGTATGACGATGACGACATGGACGTGGACACCCTCATCACTCAGGCAGCCGCCGAGGCGAGGCATATCGTCTCGACAGTGGACGACGAGCAGTACCTCTGGGTGTTCATTGACAGCGAAGTGTGGAGGGGACGCATAAACCGACTGGGGTTCCTGCGCAAAGACCCCGACTAAACGACAGACGATTGTACAAGGCTCTCGCAGGATTTTCCATGCTCCTCTTGGTCTCTTTGAGCGTGAGAGCGCAGGACGATGACGAATATATGATGGAAATAGGCGCAGCCGTAGGCCCGGACTTCTACCTCGGCGACGTGAACAGCACCCCCTTCAAGCATACCAGCGTGATGGCGGGCGCACTCGTGAGGCGCATCTTCAACCCGAGAATGGTGCTGAAGGGGGACTTGGCTGTAGGACATCTCGCGGGAAGCTCCTCGGGCCGCTTCATCCCCGCAGACGCCCCGACGGCAGGCGCTGAGGGCGGCCTGCCCACAACGGTCAGCTTCAAGCGCAACGTCATCGACCTCGGCGCACAGTTCGAGTTCAACTTCTGGGGCTACAGCATGGGCGAGGCCTACCTCGGCAACAGCCGCATAACGCCTTACGTGCTGGCGGGGATAGGGCTAACAGTGGCCACGGGAGGCGGAGGAGGCACAAGCTGCGGGGCTAACTTCCCCCTTGGCCTCGGCGTGAAATACAAAGTGAAGAAGCGAGTGAACATAGGCGCAGAGTGGACTTTCCGCTTCACCACGACAGACAAGCTGGACGTGAACGCCGACCAGACCTCACTCTCCGAGCCGTACGACATAAAAAGCTCCGGGCTGAAGAACAAGGACGCATACTCCTTCCTCATGCTCTTCCTGACATACGACATCTGCCCAAAATGCAAGGTGTGCCACAACAATAAAGAATAAGCCGCGAACAATGCCTCTCCAGGACAAGATAGACCCGAGGAACCTGCCAAAGCACGTCGCAATCATCATGGACGGCAACGGACGCTGGGCCAAAGCCAAGGGACTGCCCCGCACCTCAGGGCATGCCGAGGGCGTGGAGGTGGTGAAACGCCTCACCACCGAAGCCACTCGCCTTGGGCTGAAATACCTGACACTCTACACCTTCTCCACAGAGAACTGGAACAGGCCCGCCGAGGAGGTGAGAACTCTCATGGGGCTGATACTCGACCACTTGGAGGAGGAGATATTCATGAAGAATAACGTCCGCTTCCGAGTGATAGGCGACATGCGAAGACTGCCCGAGGTGGTGAGGGAGAGACTGCGGCAATGCATCGAACACACAGCGAAGAACGACCGCATGACGCTGGTGATAGCCCTGAGCTATAGCTCGAGGTGGGAAATAGTGGAGGCTGCGAAGAGGATTGCAGGCGAGGCGAAGGCCGGGACATTGCGGGAGGAAGACGTGACCGAGGCGGTGTTCAACGAGCACCTGCAGACAAGCTTCATGCCCGACCCCGACCTTCTCATCCGCACCGGCGGAGAACTGCGCATAAGCAACTATCTGCTGTGGCAATGCGCATACAGCGAATTCTACTTCACAGACACTTATTGGCCGGACTTCAACGAGGAATGTCTCCAGCAAGCCATCATTGACTACCAAAAGAGGCAGAGACGCTACGGCAAGACAGGCGAGCAGGTGGAAACGGGCAAGGCAACAAAGAAATGAGGCACATGTGTGACATAATGCGAATAAGCAACTACCTGCTGTGGCAATGCGCATATAGTGCCTTCTATTTCCGCGAATTCCACTTCACAGACACTTATTGGCCGGACTTCAACGAGGAATGCCTCCAGCAAGCCATCATTGACTACCAAAAGAGGCAGAGACGCTACGGCAAGACAGGCGAGCAGGTGGAGACTGTCAACGGCCAAACACAATAAGGAGAAGAGCGACGAGAGTGAGACACACACGCAACATACTGACATTCCTCTTTCTATTGTGCCTCGGGGCGACGGCGAGGGCGCAAATGACGGACAGGGATGTTGACCCCGTTGTGGACTACGGGCGCACTCCCCGCGAATATATTCTGGGAGGCATAACGGTGAGCGGCGTGCAGAACTACGACGACTACCTCCTCATCGGGCTTTCGGGCTTGCAAGTGGGCAGCCCGATCACCATCCCGGGCGACGAGATCACGAGAGCGGTGAAGCGATATTGGCGCAACGGGCTGTTCAGCAACGTCTCAATCCGCGTGGACAGCATCGTGAGCGACTCGGCTTACCTGCACATAGAGCTGGCTCAACGCCCCAGAATATCGGAGATAAACTACAACGGCCTTAAGAAGTCGGAGCGGGAGGACATGGAGAGCAAGCTCGGACTGGTGAAGGAGAACCAGATGACGCCCAACACGATAGACAGGGCGAAGATACTGGCCAAGAAGTATTTCGACGACAAGGGCTACAAGAACGCCACGATAGACGTGGTGATGCGCGACGACGCCTCGAAGCCCGACCACGTGATCGTGGACGTGAACATCGACAAGAAGGACAAGGTGAAGGTCAACCATATCTACATAACCGGCAACTCGAATCTCAGCGACAAGAAGATAAAGGGCACACTGCTTAAGAAGGGCACGCTGAAGACACTGCACGAGAGACATAACCTGGGCAGCTGGTTCCACTCCAAGAAGTTCGTCGACACGAAATACGACGAGGCGAAGAACAACCTCGTGGACAAGTATGCCGAGCTGGGCTACCGAGACGCCCTCATCCTGAGCGACAGCGTGGCGCCACACGACGAGAAGAGCGTGAACATTTATATTGAGGTCGAGGAGGGGCAGAAGTATTATATCCGCAACATTGACTGGGTGGGCAACACTCTTTACCAGACAGACGACCTCAACTATCTGCTGGGAATGAAGCGGGGAGACGTGTACAACCGCAAGCTGCTTAACGACCGCCTCTCAAACGACGAGGACGCCATCGGCAACCTCTACTATAACAACGGCTACGTGTTCTACCAGCTCGACCCCGTGGAGACGCACATCGACGGCGACTCTGTGGACTTGGAGATGCGCATCTTCGAGGGCTCGCAGGCCTACATCAGCCACGTGAGGATATTCGGCAACGACCGCGTCTACGAGAACGTCATCAGGCGTGAGCTGCGAAACAAGCCCGGCGACCTCTTCTCCAAGGAGGCTCTCGAGCGCAGCTACCGTGAGATAGCCTCCATGGGGCACTTCGACGCCGAGAGCATCGACCCGAAGGTGGAGCCTAACTACGAGGACGGGACAGTGGACATCTCGTGGGGACTGACCCCGAAGTCGAGCGACCAGATTGAGTTCTCGCTGGGCTACGGGCAGACGGGCGTGATAGGAAAGATAGGGCTGCGCCTGTCGAACTTCAGCATGGCTAACCTCTTCAACAAGAACGGCATACGCAGAGGCATCATGCCGCAGGGCGACGGCGAGACATTCAGCATAACGGGCGAGACGAACGGCAGGTATTATCAGGCGTACAGCATATCCTACATGAACCCGTGGTTCGGGGGGAAGCGACCCAACACCCTGTCCGTCAGCGCCTTCTTCTCGAAGCAGACGGACGTGAGCGACAACTACTATAACTCGG
>JAJPZF010000205.1:2048-7709 GCA_021204545.1 Prevotellaceae bacterium | reverse complement strand
CCACCGTCATGCCCCTCGCCACCAAGGGCTGGAACAGCGTGCACACGGTGATAGACGAGAAGAGCCTTTGGGGCATCATCGGCAAGCTGAAGAAACTGGGGGCACAGGGCATCCTCGTCGTTCCCATAGAGAAAATGATACTGTAGGCGATGGCTTTGATTAACGTATACATACGCCCCGACAAGGCTGAGTGGGCAGAGCTTCTCAGACGGCCCGTGAAGGACGCCTCGCAGCTCTCCAAGACCGTCGGCGAGGTGCTTAGGGCGGTGAAGGAAGGCGGAGACGAGGCGTTGCGAGCTTACGAGCGGAGGTTCGACCACGTGGAGCTGCAGTCGCTCGTCGTCACCGAGGAGGAGATGGAGGAGGCGGAGCGTCAGGTGAGCAAGGAGCTGAGGGAGGCGATGGAGCTGGCGCACAGGAACATAGCCACCTTCCACAGAGGGCAAGCCTTCAGGGGCGAGCGTTGCCTCGTCGCCGAGGGAGTGGAGTGCTGGCAGAAGAGCGTGCCGATAGAGAAGGTGGGGCTGTATATACCAGGCGGCACAGCACCGCTGTTCAGCACCGTCCTTATGCTTGCCACGCCCGCAAGGATAGCGGGCTGCCGCGAGATAGTCCTCTGCTCACCCCCTTCTCAGGAGGGAAGGATACACCCCGCCATCCTTGTGGCGGCGAGGATAGCGGGCGTGGGGCGCGTCTTCAAGCTGGGGGGTGTGCAGGCTATAGCCGCCATGGCTTACGGCACTGAGAGCGTGCCAAGGGTTTTCAAGATACTGGGCCCGGGCAACCAGTACGTCACCTGCGCCAAGCAGATGGTAAGCCCCACGGAGGTCGCCATCGACATGCCCGCGGGTCCGAGCGAGGTGATGGTGCTGGCTGACGCTTCCTCAAACGCCGCCTTCGTAGCCTCCGACCTGCTCTCACAAGCCGAGCACGGCGTGGACTCGCAGGTGCTGATGCTAACAACCGACGAGGGCATTGTGGAGCAAGTGCAAGCCCAAGTGGACGCTCAGCTTAGGCAGTTGCCAAGGCGTGAGATAGCCGCCCAAGCCCTTCGCAACAGCCGCATCGTGGTGCTGCGAGACGACGGGCAGATGATGGAGATGGCTAACCTCTACGCCCCCGAGCACCTCATCATAGAGACACGAAACTACAAGGAGCTTGCCCTCAAAGTGGTGAACGCAGGCAGCGTGTTCCTCGGCAGCCTCACACCCGAAAGCGCGGGAGACTACGCCAGCGGCACTAACCACACCCTCCCCACTAACGGCTACGCCACGGCATACAGCGGCGTGAACCTCGACACGTTCTGCCGAAAAATCACCTTCCAGCACATCAACGAGCAGGGCATACGCTCTATAGGCAGGGCTGTCGAGGTGATGGCAGAGGCAGAGTCGCTCGACGCACACCGCCTCGCAATGGAACTCAGACGCTTATCTTTATAGCATGGAATTAAGGGAACTCGTCAGAGACAACATCTGGAACCTCACGCCTTACAGCTGCGCAAGGAATGAATACAGCGACGGCAACGCAACGGTCTTCCTCGACGCTAACGAAAGTCCTTACCACTGCCCGCTCAACCGCTACCCCGACCCGCTGCAAAGGGAGCTGAAGCGAGAGATAGCGCGCCTCAAAGGCGTAAGGGAGGAGTGCATCTTCCTTGGCAACGGCAGCGACGAGGCGATAGACCTTGTGCTGCGCATCTTCTGCGAGCCGGGGCAGGACAACGTGGTGGCAATCTCGCCTTCTTACGGCATGTATGAGGTGGCTGCAAACATTAACGACGTGGAGTACCGCCCTGTCCTGCTCAACGAGAGCTTTGACCTTTGCGCCGATAGCCTGCTTGCCGCAACGGACGAGCGCACCAAGCTCATATTCCTCTGCTCCCCCAACAACCCCACGGGCAACAGCCTTTCACACGAAGAGGTGGAGAAGGTGCTGCGGCAGTTCAAGGGCATAGTGGTGGTGGACGAGGCTTACGGGGACTTCTCCTCGCAGAAGCCATTCAGGGAGGAGCTGCAAGAGCACGAGAACCTCGTCGTCCTCAACACCCTGAGCAAGGCGTGGGCCTCAGCCGCCATAAGGCTTGGCATGGCGTTCGCAAAAGAAGAGATTATCTCGCTTATGAACCGTGTGAAGTACCCCTACAACATCAGCCTGCCAACGCAGAGGGAAGCCATCGAGGTGCTTAAACACCAGAAGGAGGTGGAAGAGTGGGTGCGACTGACACAGCGGGAAAGGGAACGGGTGACGGCCGCATTCGCCCGCCTGCCCTTGTGCAAGGAGGTCTTCCCCACCGACGCCAACTTCTTCCTCGCAAGGGTGGACGGGGCTGAGAGCGTCTACCGCTACCTCCTCAGCCAAGGCATCGTGGTGAGAGACCGCTCGAGGGTGAGGCTCTGCGAAGACTGCCTCCGCATCACCATCGGCACACCTGAAGAAAACAATGCCCTCCTTAATGCACTAAGGCCATACAAGGGATGAGAAGGATACTCTTCATAGACCGCGACGGCACAATCCTCCAAGAACCCGAGGACGAGCAGATAGACAGCCTCGAGAAGTTCGCCTTCGTGCCGCACTCGATCACAGCACTCAGCCTCATACGACAGCACACCGACTTCCTGCTCGTCCTTGTGAGCAACCAGGACGGACTCGGCACTCCCTCCTACCCCGAGGCGGACTTCCTTCCCACACACCAGCTCATGCTCAACACACTTAAGGGCGAGGGCGTGGTGTTCGACGCAATACACATCGACCGCAGCCTGCCCTCCGACAACGCCCCAACGCGCAAGCCTCGGTTAGGGATGCTGCAAGAATACCTCGACAAGCAGAAGTACGACCTCAAGGGCAGCTACGTGATTGGCGACAGGGAGAGCGACCGACAACTGGCAGAGAACCTTGGCTGCCACTTTCTCCTGCCCGACTGGGAGCGAGTGCGTGAGGTGGTCTGCGCAAGCGGGGCAAGGACAGTGAGCCTCCGTCGCACTACACGCGAGACGGACATCAGCCTCACACTTAACCTCGACGGCACAGGGCAGGCCGACATCCACACGGGACTGGGCTTCCTCGACCACATGCTACAGCAGCTGCCACACCACGCGGACCTCGACCTCAGCCTCACGTGCAAGGGCGACCTCGAGGTGGACGAACACCACACCGTGGAAGACATCGCCCTGACCCTTGGCGAGGCACTGCTCGAAGCCCTTGGCGACAAGCGGGGGATAGAACGCTACGGCTTCACACTTCCCATGGACGACTGCCTCTGCCAAGTGGTCCTCGACCTCGGCGGCAGACCGTGGCTCGTGTGGGACGTCGAGTTCAGCCGCGAGCGCATTGGCGACGTGCCTACCGAGATGTTCTTCCACTTCTTCAAGAGCCTTAGCGACAGTGCCAAGATGAACCTGCACGTCAGTGCGAAGGGAGAGAACAACCACCACAAGATTGAGGGCATCTTCAAGGCGTTGGCTCGAAGCCTCAAGATGGCGGTGCGCAGAGACCCCGAGCACCTTGCCTTGCCCTCAAGCAAAGGAATCCTCTAATGCTTCAACACTATCCCTCCGCCTTGCTCGAGAGAGCCGTCGACGAGTTCGCCAAGCTCCCTGGCATAGGAGCGAAGACGGCAATGCGCCTCGTCCTTCACCTCCTAAGGCAGGACAACGAGGCGGTGGAGGCGTTCGCGGGAAGCATCGTGAGGCTCAAGAAGAACGTACGCTTCTGCCACATCTGCCACAACATCTCCGACAGCGACACGTGCGAGATATGCTCCGACCGCCGCAGAGACCCTCGCCTCGTCTGCGTCGTTGAGGACATCAGGGACGTGATGGCTATCGAGAACACGCAGCAGTACCGAGGGCTGTACCACGTCCTCGGCGGTGTCATCTCCCCCATGGACGGCATCGGTCCCAGCGACCTTAAGATAGAGTCCCTCGTGGAGAGAGCCGAGAACGGCACGGTCGAGGAGGTAATCCTCGCCCTCAGCCCCACGGTGGAGGGCGACACCACGAACTTCTACCTCTACCGCAAGCTCGTGCCTTCGGGCGTCAAGGTCACGGTCATAGCACGAGGCATAGCACAGAACGACGAGCTTCAGTACGCCGACGAGGTGACGCTGGGGCGAAGCATTGTCAACCGCACTCCTTTCACGGCATGAGCAAGGCAAGGCGACTGAACCTAAGGCTTAACCTCCTCTCTTGGGCGGTGGTCAGCGCGAGCGTCGTCCTGCTTATCCTTGGGGAGCTTAACTGGCTGCCCAACGGTATCCTCCCCCCGAGCTACGCCCTTCAGATAACCGAGTGCCTGCTCATGCTCCTGTGCGTCCCCCTCGCCCTGAGGCTTACGACCCTGAAGAGCCTCCGCAGGCACTACCCCACCCTCGCCACCCTTCGCATCATTATGCTCGCCATGCCCCTGCTCCTTGGCCTCGCACTCTACTTCCTGATGATGGACACAAGCATGCTCTACTGCTCCCTCATCGCAGCCCTCGCCTTCCTGTACATCTGGCCCACGAGGCGGCGAATGCTCTACGAACTCCACGGATGAGACTCAGCATAGTCATCGTCAGCTACAACGTGCGCTACTACCTCGAGCAGTGCCTGCGCAGCGTCTTCGCCTCACGGGTGGAGGGAGGCTTGGAGGTCTTCGTCGTCGACAACGCCTCCAGCGACCAGAGCATAGCCTACCTCAAGCCCCTCTTCCCCGAGGTCACCTACATACAGAACCACGAGAACGTGGGCTTCTCACGTGCCAACAACCAAGCCCTAAGACTCGCAAAGGGAGAGTACGTGCTGCTGCTCAACCCCGACACCATCCTCACCGACCACACGCTTCAGGACTGCCTCACGTTCCTCGACCAGCACCCCAAGGCGGGAGCGACGGGCGTGGCTATGTACAGCCACTCGGGCAAGTTCGCCTGGGAGTCGAGGCGAGGGCTGCCCACCCCTTGGACTGCCTTCTGCAAGATGTCGGGGCTCGGCGCGCTCTTCCCACACAGCACCCTCTTCGGCCGCTACTACATGCGCTACCTCCCACGCCTCGAAGCCTCCAGGATAGAGGTCATCAGCGGGGCGTTCTGCATGATAAGGCGCAAGGCTCTCGATGAGGTCGGGCTGCTTGACGAGGACTTCTTCATGTACGGAGAGGACATCGACCTCTCGTTCCGCCTGCTCAAAGGGGGCTGGGAGAACTACTACCACCCCACGCCCATCCTCCACTACAAAGGCGAGAGCACGCAGAAGAGCTCCTACCGCTACGTCCACATCTTCTACGAGGCGATGCTCATCTTCTTCAACAAGCACTACCGCCACCAGTACCGCCTCTTCGCCCTGCTGCTTCCGCTTATCGTGAAGACGAGGGCAGGCATCGACCTGCTGCAACGCTACCTCAAAGCCAGGACACCTAAGCGCGAGACGGACTGGGAGGCAGACATGACGCATTACACCGTGCGCTCCTACGGCACGATGACCTACACCCAGATGATTGAGGAACGCGTGAAGGCATACGAGCACGGCGACCGACGCTCCCTCGGAGTGCGTTACACCGAAAGCGGCATCACCGTCCTCCCGAACGACATCCTCCGCTGACCTTACACCCGCCGCCACGCCCCTTATACACCCTTCGCGGCCCCTGTATAAGGGGCTTCATTATGCCTATACGCTATCCTTCAAACCC
>JAJPZF010000205.1:0-1948 GCA_021204545.1 Prevotellaceae bacterium | reverse complement strand
CACTCACTGACTGGGGTAGACCCCACTCGGTGAGTGGGGTGAAGTGCATCCAGTGGATGCACTGCGACATCTCACCGTGACCCGTTCCCACGCCTCACCGTGACCCGTTGCGGCGGCTAACGTGACCCCGAAGGGGTTGCATACGCCTCATCGCCTTCGCCCCCATACACGAACGAGCCCCGAGGGGGTTACCTTCGGGGCTCGCCGCTTAGCTATGAGGCTCTTACTTTACCACGAGCTTGCGGGAGGTCATGCCTTCCGCCGTGGTGACGTGCACTATCGCTATGCCGCCGGGAAGCCCCTCGAGCGAGCATGCCACACGCCCTTCGTCGAGGCTCAGGCTGCCCAAGAGCAGACCGCCAACGGAGAACACCTCCACCCGCCGTATCTCCTCAGAGGAGCTTACGCTCACCTCCCCCTTGCGCCTGGAGCTGACGCTTATGTCCGTCTCCTGCTGGCTCTCCGCCTCCTCGATGGCGGTGGTTAGGATGTAGTAGCGCCCGTGGCTCGAGCCTTCGAGCGGCAGCTCGTAGCCGTCCTCAAGCGGTGTCTTCGTGTCCTCTTGTGCGTCGTAGAGCACTGGCTCGCTCAGATAATCGACACCTTGGAACGTGAGCGTGTACTCTTCCTCGTCACTGGCGTACACGCCAAGCGGTATCACCGAGAGGGAGCGCAGGCGGTTCACGCTCAACGCCTTGCCGCCAGCCTCGGTGTAGACCATCGGCACTGGTCTCGAATGCCCCGTGAGGCTGCGCATAAGCACCACGTCCTCGCCGCTGCTGTAGCTGTCCTGAGCCTCCTCGCTGTACTGCACCGCGGCGCCGCTCTGCCCAAGGCTGCCCGTTGCCTTTATGAAGAAGGCTTTCACGCCGCTGCTCGGGGCTGCGTCGAGGGTCTGCATGTCGTAGGTGAAGCTTACGCTGACGCTCTCTGGCACTTCGCCGCTGACCTCCTTCGCCTCAACGAAGAAGGCCGCGTATGGCTCAATGTAGTAGTCGTCAGCAAGCGTGGTGAAGCTGCCCTCGCCTGCCACTGGCCCCATCGATGTCTCCACCCAGTACTCGTCCTTCAGCGCTCCGTCGTCTCCTCCGTTAACCTCGAAGAACTTCCTGAGCGACATCTTAGCCGTGAAGGGGTTGCCAACGAGGCAGTAGCCGTCGGGCGAGGGAGTGAGGGTGACGCTGACTGTTGAGCTGGCTGAGGGATAGACGGAGCTTGCGTCTGCGTCGCCGTACTCGTCGCTGCGGTCGCTTAGGTCAGAGACGAGCAGCTTCCCTGCCCCCGTCCTCGAGAGCGCGACGCTCTGGTAAGTATAACTGTCGTCAGCCTTGGGGAAGCGGAAGGTCACGCTGTCCGTGCCTGTGCCGTACGTGCCGCCGCTCGACAGCTCCGCCTCAACGGAGAAGCCTTCCCCTGACTGCTGCGCCACGGAGGCATCGTTGTACACCGATGTCCAAGCCGTGGAGGCGTAGGCGGGAAGTCCCACGGTATCAGCGTCTTGCGTCTCGTCGTAAGCAGAGTAAACCATCGAGGCTTGCGCTCCCCACCCTCGCTGGAAGACGAGCGGGTCGAGGCGGCTGTGGCTATCGTCGAAGGTGATGTCCGTGAAGTAAGGCGTAGGCTCCGTGCCTCCCGTGCCTGTGTACCAATCGCCTGCCACAACGCCATTAAGCGGTGTCGCAGTGAGCAGCCACTCGTCCTGAGCAACCCGCACGTCCGTCCAAGCCTTGTCGTAAAGCAGAAGCTCGGGGTGCAGCAGCATTGCCCCTGCCTCAAGGTGAAGCTGCTCTGCCTCTGCCGTGCGGAAGTGCCGCGTGGTAAGCTTGCCCGTGTCCTCGTCCTCTACGGCGACAAGGTCGTACTGTATGTTCTCCGTCGGGCTGTCCGCAACCTTCGAAGGCTCGTAGCCCTCAACCTCGTCCACCCATTCGTACGTGTCGTCGTCTCC
>JAJPZF010000037.1 GCA_021204545.1 Prevotellaceae bacterium | reverse complement strand
TTGAACGTGGGGTTCTTGAAGGAGATAGCCTGCCCCGCCTTGGTGGTGAACGTCAAGCCCAGCCACTTGTCACGCTTCATGGCGTTGGAGTAGACCACACGTGTGAGGAAGACCGCAGTGAAGAAGCTTACGCAGATGCCGATGAAGAGCGTCGTCGCGAAGCCCCTTATGGGTCCAGTGCCGAAGTAGTAGAGGATGATGGCAGTGATGATAGACGTGAGGTTAGAGTCGAAGATGGCGCTGAAGGCGTTGCTGTAGCCCGCCTCGAGAGCCTCGCGCACACGCTTGCCCGCCTTCATCTCCTCCTTCGTGCGCTCGTAGATAAGCACGTTGGCGTCCACCGCCATACCAAGCGAGAGCACCATACCCGCTATGCCGCTCATCGTCAGTGCCGCTTGGAAGCTGGTGAGTATGCCTACGGTGAAGAAGAGGTTGAGCAACAGGGCGCAGTTGGCCACCATACCCGGTATGCCGCCGTACATCACCACCATATATATCATAAGGATGATGAAGGCGATGACGAAGCTGTACACTCCCATGCGTATTGACTCAGCTCCGAGGGTAGGACCGACTATCTCCTCGCTCACGATGTGTGCGGGAGCGGGCATCTTGCCCGACTCGAGCACGTTGGCAAGATCCTTGGTGTCCTCGGGCGTGAAGCTGCCCGTTATCTGGCTGTTTCCTCCCGTTATTTCGTTCTGCACGGTAGGAGCGCTGTAGACGTTGTCGTCGAGCACGATGGCTACGCACTTGCCCACGTTGAGCTTGGTGAGTGCCGCCCATCGGCGAGCCCCGTCAACGTTCATCTTCATGCTCACGCAAGGGCGGCCGTTCTGGTCATACTCGTCCTTCGCCCCCGTTATCACGTCGCCCTCAAGCGGGGCTCGCCCGTCGCGCTCGGTCACACGTATGGCGTAGAGGTAGAAGAAGTCAGAGCCGTTGATGCCCTTCGCTCCCCAGCGCAGGCGGAGGTCGGAGGGCAGGGTCTGCTTAGCCTCGGGTGTCTCGAGCAGCTCTGATATGGCTTCGAGGTTGCGCTTGTGGGCAAGACCCACAACGCAGCCCTGGGAGGGTTGCACCTGAAGGCGTGAGAGCAGGGGGTGTTCCCTTTGCAGTTTCTCGATGTCCACGTTGCTGTTCTCCTCTGCCTCGGAAGCCTCTCCTGTGGCGTTGGCAAGAGCCTCCGAGAGGTCCACCTTGGCTTTTTCCGTTGTGTCAGCCTCAGCCTCGGTCTCAGCCGTTTCCTCTGTGGTCTGCTCGGGCTGCTTCACGGCAGTGGTGTCGGGTGTCGCGGCGTTAAGGGCGGCGAGGCGGCTGTCCAGTTCCACAAGGCTTTGGTAAATTTCCTGTGCGTCGTACGTCTCCCAAAACTCGAGGTTGGCGCTTCCTTGCAGCAGGTTGCGCACGCGCTCAGGCTCTTTCACGCCGGGCATCTCCACCATTATGCGTCCCTCCTGCCCCTCGAGGGCTTGGATGTTAGGCTGCACGACGCCGAAGCGGTCGATACGTGTGCGCAGGACGTTGTAGGAGTTGCTGATGGCGGACTTAACCTCTGCCCGCAAGACCTTCTCCACTTCCTTGTCGCTTGTCTTCGTGCTCACCTTGTCGCGCAGCTGCTGCGTGGCGAACAGTTCGGAGAGTGTGCCGTTGGGGGCTATCTCCTTGTAGTGCTTTATAAAGAGAGTGATGAAGTCTCCCTGCCCTGCGGAGGTCTCTTTCTGCGCAAGTTCCACAGCCTTGGCGAAGTTCTCGTTGGTGAGTTCCTTGTGGTCGGAGAGAGCCTTCACCACGTCGCCTACGCTCACCTCGAGGATGACGTTCATGCCGCCCTTAAGGTCGAGGCCCAGCCCGAGCCCCAGCTCGCGGCACTGCTTCAGCGTCCACACGTTGCAGTAGACCTTTACGTTGGTGAGCGAGTCGATATATCGCTGCCCTGCCTCCTCGCCGGCGGTGGCGGAGATCTGCGCGGCTTTCTTCTCGTGGTAGCTTACCACCCATCCGAAGCTCATGTAGAAGAGGCAGATGAGTGCGAGCAGAACGGCGATAAGAGTTACAAATCCTTTGTTTCGCATTGTTGTTATGTAGGTTATTGTTCTTGTATGTTTCGGCTCAGGGCAATGGCGGAGCGTGTCCGCATAAAGCCATTTAGTGCGCAAAGATAGCCTTTTTCAAGCTTGTATAATAAAAGCGAGGCAAAAAATTGCTGTGCGGGCGTGGGAAAAAGACTGCGCGGTCGTGGGGCGTCGTCTCGCTAAGTCTTGGCGAATATCTCGCTAACGAAGCCCTTCGGGTTTAATATGTTCGGCTATTTCCTTCGCAGCTTCACCACGAGGGGGTAGTGGTCGGAGAACAGGACTGTGTTGTCGACTCGTGCGCTGACGGTTTGCCAGTCCTTGGAGTGGAAGAGGTGGTCGATGCGGAAGAGGAAGAGATGTTCGTTGTAGCTCACTCCCACGCCGAAGCCTTTGTTGCGGTAGGCATTCTCGAGGCGGCGTGCGAGTTGCTGGTAGGCATAAGAGATTGGCGTGTCGTTGAAGTCGCCGCAGACGATGACCGAGGCGTGGGCGAAGCGTCCGTCGAGGGCTGCGGTGAGCGTGTCCACCTGTGCGCCCCTGTTAAGCTCGGAGTTGGCGAGCTTGCCCCATAGGCGCTTGCCCTCCTGCCGCAGCTCGTTCTTGTCGCGCGACTTGAGTGCGGCCTTGCCGTCGTACTTGTCCTCGGCGGAGAGGAAGTTGCTTTCCAGGTGCGTGTTCATCACCACGAGCGTGTCCCCGCCACGGAGCAGCTCGTAGACGTTCACCCCGTTGCTGAGCGAGCTCTTTGCCGTGAGGGTGTCGTGTGAGAGTATGGGGAGGCGGCTGTAGATGGTGCGTCCTTTCATCTCGTGATGCTCGTATCCCTGGCTCAAGAGCCTTTCCCTAAGGTCGACAGCCGTCTTGCTCCAGCCGCACTCTTGCAGGCATATTATGTCAGCGTCGACACTGTCGATGTAGGCGAACAGCTCTTCCTGCCGCTCCCTTGTGCCTTTGTAGGAGAAGCTCATAGCGTTCCAGCTCAGTATGGTAAGGTCGGCGTTCTCGGGGGTGGGGGAGCGGTGCAGCGGGAAATAGTCGAGTATGAAGCCGCCCGTCAGCAGAATGCCCACGAGAGGCACGAGCGTGTACTTAGGCTTGAAGAGCAGCCAGAAGGGAAGCCAAAGCAGGTTGAGCAGAAGGATGACTGGGAAAGCGAGGCACGCCACTGCGAGGCGGGGGCAGAGGGAGGGCGGCACCCACGTCAGCAGGCAGATAGCCCAGAGCAAGAGCAGCGAGACAATGTCGGCGCTTAGGAAGATGCCCGTGAGGAACCGCCTTATACGCTTGCCCTTGCGTCTCATTTCCTGCCGCCAGCGTTGAAGAGCTTGCGCTTCTCCTCTTCGGTGAGGCTGCCGTAGCCGTGGCGCTTCACCTTGTCCAGTATGCGGTCAATCTCCTCGTCCTCAGCCTTGCGCCGCGCGTTGTAGTCCATCTCGTCGGCGAACCTTCCCCCTTGCCGAGCCGTCATCTTAGGCTTCCCCGGGCGGCTGAACAGCTTCTTCCACCAAGGGCGACCGCCATTACTTGGCTTTCTCCAGTGCAGCAGAAGCATAAGGGCGAAGAGCATCCCACCGAGATGCGCCACGTGTGCCACCCCGTCTCCGCTTGAGAATACGGCGGAGAGCAGCTCGATGACGGCGTAGGCAGCCACGAAGTACTTCGCCTTGATGGGTATGGGTATGGGGATGATGAACATCTTCTCGTTGGGGAACGTCATGCCGAAGGCCAGCAGTATGCCGTATATCGCCCCCGACGCCCCGACGGTTGTCCACGTGTTGAGGGCGTCGGCTATGAGGTAAAGGGGATATGCTCCCAAGCCTCGTGAGTAGAACTCCACGAACTGCACCAGCTCCTGCATTATGCCTGCCCCTATGCCGCAGACGAAGTAGAATATGAGGAAGCGCCTCACGCCCAGCACCTGCTCCACTATGCGCCCGAACATCCACAGGGCGAACATATTGAAGAAGAGATGCCCGAGGTTGCCGTGGATGAACATATAGGTGACGAGCTGGTGGAGGCGGAACTGCGAGGCGAGGGCGAAGTGAAGGCCGAAGAGGCTGGACAGGTAGACGCCCCTTGTCTCGAACACGAAGGTGGCAACGAACGCCAGTATGTTGATGATTAGCAGGTTCTTCGTTACTGGAGGAGTGCGGAACATATCAGAGAGGCTTAGCTGTCAGTCGGGTGCAAAAGTACGTATTTTAGCTTGAACCATAGCACAAGCGCAGCCTTTTTACTAACTTCGCTGCCCAAACGACAGACGATGAACTATGGAGCTTACAGGTAAGATAGCTGCTTGCGTCAGTGTGGCGCTCAAGGATTTGTACGGGTTGGACGTGACGGTGCAGTTGCAGGAGACCCGCCCTGAGTTTGAGGGCAGTCTCACGCTGGTGGTGTTCCCTTTCCTCAAGGCGAGCCGCAAGAAGCCTGAGGACACGGCGATGGAGATAGGCGACTATCTTCTGCACAACAGCGGCGGGGCGGTGGAGAGGTACAACGCCGTGAAGGGCTTCCTCAACCTTACCATCGGTACGGCTGAGTGGACGGCAGAGCTTGAAGCCATACAAGGGAACCCCCGCTACGGCTTCACCGAACCCTCAGACACAGCCCCGCTGGTGATGATAGAGTACTCAAGCCCCAACACCAACAAGCCCCTGCACCTCGGGCACGTGCGCAACAACCTGCTCGGCTGGGCGTTGGCGAACGTGATGGAGGCTAACGGCTGCAAGGTGGTTAAGACGAACATAGTCAATGACCGTGGTATACACATCTGCAAGAGCATGCTCGCATGGCTCAGGTACGGCAACGGGGAGACCCCCGAGACCAGCGGCAAGAAGGGCGACCACCTCATAGGCGACTACTACGTTGCCTTCGACAGGCACTACCGCGAGCAGGTGAAGGCTCTCATGGAGGAGCAGGGCATGGACGAGGAGACCGCCAAGCAGGAAGCACCTCTTATTAAGGAGGCGCACGAGATGCTCGTTAAGTGGGAGCAGGGCGACCCCGAGGTGCGCTCCCTTTGGAAGAGAATGAACGAGTGGGTCTACGCAGGCTTCAGCGAGACGTACAAGGCGCTTGGCGTGAGCTTCGACAAGATATACTACGAGAGCGAGACCTACCTTGAGGGCAAGAAGAAGGTGTTGGAGGGGCTGGAGCAGGGCATCTTCTACCGGCGGGCGGACGGCAGCGTGTGGGCAGACCTGAGGGCAGAGGGGCTTGACGAGAAGCTCCTCTTGAGGGCGGACGGCACGTCGGTGTACATGACGCAGGACATAGGCACTGCCAAGCTGCGCTTCGAGGACTACCCCATCGACAAGATGATATACGTGGTGGGCAACGAGCAGAACTACCACTTCCAGGTGCTGAGCATACTCCTGGACAAGCTCGGCTTCAAGTGGGGCAAGGGGCTGACGCACTTCTCCTACGGCATGGTGGAGCTGCCTAACGGGAGGATGAAGAGCCGTGAGGGCACGGTGGTGGACGCCGACGACCTCATCGCCAAGATGACAGAGGAGGCAGCCCTGATTAGCTCTGACAAGGTGAGCCGCCTTGAGGACATCACGCCCGAGGAGGCACGAGAGATAGCCCGCGTCGTGGGAATGGGCGCGCTGAAGTACTTCATACTTAAGGTGGACGCCCGCAAGAACATGCTCTTCAACCCCGAGGAGAGCATCGACTTCAACGGCAACACCGGCCCCTTCATCCTCTACACCTACGCCCGCATACGCAGCATCTTGCGCAAGGCGGAGGCCGAGGGCTTAAGGCTGCCGTCCGTACTGCCCGTCCCCTCCAGCCTCAGCCCCAAGGAGACGAGTCTCATACAGCACCTTGGACTGTTCCCCACGGTCGTGCGTCAGGCCGCACAGGACTATAACCCCTCGTGCATCGCCAACTACTGCTACGACCTCGTGAAGGAGTACAACCAGTTCTACCACGACTTCAGCGTCCTTCACGAGGAGGACACCCGTAAGCGCACCCTGCGCCTCGCCCTCAGCTCCGCGGTGAGCAAGATAGTGAAGAGCGGCATGGGCATACTTGGCATCGAGGTGCCGGAGAGGATGTGATGGCTTACCCCTCAGATGACATACGCGAGGCGTGGGCGGTTGACGCCAGCTGCACGGGCAATCCGGGGCCGATGGAGTATCGCTGCGTCCACCTTCCCACGGGCAGACAGGTGTTCCACTACGGTCCCATTCAAGGCACTAACAACATAGGGGAGTTCCTCGCCGTCGTCCACGCCTTGGCTCTTCAGAAGCAGAAGGGCATCAGCGGCGTCCCAGTCTATACCGACAGCAAGACAGCCCTCGCCTGGGTGCGGGACAAGAAGACACGCACCACCCTCCAGCTCTCGCCCGAGACCGAGACGGCCCTCCAGCTTACCCGGCGGGCGGAGGCATGGCTTCGCGGCAACGCCTACTCTACTGAGCTCAGGAAGTGGGACACTGAGCAGTGGGGCGAGATACCTGCGGACTTCGGCAGGAAGAAGTCTTAGCCAAACGCCGCGGCAACCCTTTAAGACCCTTGCCCAAAAGGGTATTACCCCTTTCGCGGCAGAGGTATTACCTCCTTGGTCAAAAGGGTATTACCCCTTTCTTGGCAGAGGTATTACCTCCTTGGTCAAAGGGGTATTACCTCCTTGGCCAAAGGGGTCTACACCCCGTCGCGGCCCCCGCGTTTGCGCTCCTCGCCAACTATTGCTACCTTTGCCCCCGAAACACTGACGGACATGAAGAAGAGAGAGCTTGTGTGGGGGCTGCTGCGGCCCTATAAGTGGTACATGGCGGGAACACTGGGGATGAACGTGCTCGCCGCCGTCTTCAACGTCTTCTCCTTCTCCATCCTGCTGCCCATCCTGCAGATACTCTTCCACGTGAACACCGAGCATTACAGCTTCATAGAGTGGGGAACGGGAGGACTCAGGGCCTTCGTGGACGTGGCGAAGAACAACGGTTACTACTACAGCCAGGAGCTTATAGCCCTGCACGGCCCGGCCACGACGCTGCTCCTGCTCGGGCTGCTGCTCTCCTCGCTCACCCTGCTGAAGACAGCCACCTACTTCGGCGGCAGTGCCCTGCTCATGCCGCTGCGCACCGGCGTGGTCTGTGACATCAGGAGCCGCATCTACGGCAAGATACTCAGCCTGCCCCTGAGCTTCTTCTCCGAGGAGCGCAAAGGCGACATACTGACGCGCATATCCACCGACGTTAGCGAGATAGACCTCTCCATAACCTCGTCGCTCGACATGCTCGTGAAGAACCCCATCTTCATCATCGCCTACTTCCTCACGCTCGTGGTCATCTCGTGGAAGCTGACCCTCTTCACCCTGCTCGTCGTGCCGCTCATGGCCTACGGCATAGGCAGCATAGGCAAGAAGCTTAGGGCCAAGTCGCTCATCATGATGGGCAAGCTCTCGGACAGCATCTCACAGGTGGAGGAGACGCTCGGCGGGCTGAGGATAGTGAAGTCGTTCACAGGGGAAGGCATGTTGAGGAGACGCTTCGAGAGCATCAACAACGACTACCGACGCCTCGCCAACCGTGTGGCCATACGGCAGAGCGCGGCACACCCCGTGAGCGAGTTCCTCGGCACGGTGATGATAGTGATAGTGCTGTGGTTCGGAGGGCTGCTCATCTTCAGCGGCAAGGGCAACATCGACGCTAACCTCTTCATCTTCT
>JAJPZF010000046.1 GCA_021204545.1 Prevotellaceae bacterium | reverse complement strand
CTTATCAGGCGGTCTCGCTCGTTGATGTTGATGGCTATGATTCCGCTCAGGCGAGGGCGGCTGTAGTCCTCGAGGCAGGTCTTCTTCACGATGCCGTCCTTCGTGCAGAACATCACGTAGTGGCTCTTGCAGAAGGCGGGGTCAGAGAGCTTGCGTATGCACAGGCAGGCGTTCACCTTGTCCTCACCGTCCACGCTCAGAAGGTTCTGTATCGCCCTGCCCTTCGTGTTCTTCGCCCCCTCGGGTATGTCGTACACCTTAAGCCAGTAGCACTTCCCGTTCTGCGTGAAGAAGAGCATCGTGTTGTGCATCGTCGCCAGGTGTATGTACTCTATGAAGTCGTTGTCCCTTGTGCTCGAGCCCTTCTGCCCTATGCCTCCCCTCTCCTGCGTGCGGAACTCTGCCAGAGGTGTGCGCTTGATGTAGCCCCTGTGGCTTATGGTGATGACCACCTCGTCGTCGGCGTAGAAGTCCTCGGCGTTGAACTCGTTGGCGGCGGGCAGTATCACCGTGCGACGCTCGTCGCCGTACTGCTCCTTCTTCTCCACGAGCTCGTCCTTGATTACCTTCCTGAGCAGTGCCTCGTCGCTCAGTATCTGGCGGTAGTAGCTTATCTTCCGCTCAAGGTCGGCATACTCGTTGTGGAGGTCTTCCTGCCTTAGTCCCGTCAGCTGTGCGAGGCGCATGTCCACGATAGCCTTCGACTGCGGCTCGTCAAGGCTGAAGCGTGCCTCAAGGTTGCGCTGCGCCTCCTGCGGGGTCTTGCTCGCCCTTATGATATGCACCACCTCGTCAATGTTGTCGGAGGCGGTTATCAGTCCCTCCAGTATGTGCGCCCGCTCCTCTGCCTTCTTGAGGTCATACTTGGTGCGGCGTGTCACCACGTCCTGCCTGTGCTCCACGAAGCAGGCGATGCAGTCTCTCAGTGTGAGCAGCTTGGGTCTGCCTTTCCAGAGGGCGATGCTGTTGACGCTGAAGTTAGTCTGCAAGGGGGTCATCTTGAAGAGCTTGTTCATCACCACCTTGGCGTTGGCGTCCCTCTTCACCTCTATTACTATGCGCATCCCCTCCTTGTCGCTCTCGTCGTTGATGCCCGAGATGCCCTCTATCTTCTTGTCGTTCACCAGCTGGGCGATGTACTTAATGAGCTCCGCCTTGTTCACGCCGTAGGGTATCTCGGTGAAGACTATGGCGTCGTGCTGCTCGCCCGTCTCTATCTCCCCCTTGGCACGCATGACGATGCGCCCCCTGCCCGTCTCGTAGGCGTCGCGTATGCCCTGCAAGCCCATTATGTACGCCCCAGTGGGGAAGTCGGGACCCTTGACCCACTGCATAAGGTCGAGGCTTGTGAGCCGGGGGTTGTCTATGAAGGCGACGCAGGCGTCCACCACCTCCCCGAGGTTATGGGTGGGGATATTGGTAGCCATACCCACGGCTATGCCAGTGGCACCGTTGACAAGCAGGTGGGGGATGGTGGCTGGCAGCACCGCCGGCTCCTGCAGGCTGTCGTCGAAGTTGTTGGTCATGTCCACCGTCTCCTTCTCCAAGTCCTCCATCATCGCCTCGCCCAGCAGGCTGAGGCGAGCCTCGGTGTATCGCATGGCCGCAGGGCTGTCGCCGTCAACGCTGCCGAAGTTGCCCTGCCCGTCCACCAGCGTGTAGCGCATGTTCCACTCCTGAGCCATCCTGACCAGCGCCCCGTACACCGAGCTGTCGCCGTGCGGGTGGTACTTGCCCAACACGTCGCCCACCGTGCGGGCGCTCTTCTTGTAGGGCTTGCCGTGCGTGTTGCCCAGCTCCCTCATCCCGAAGAGTATGCGCCGGTGCACGGGCTTCAGGCCGTCGCGGGCATCGGGAAGCGCCCTCGCCACTATCACGGACATGCTGTAGTCGATGTAGCTCTTGCGCATCTCCTGCTCGATGTCCACCTTTATTATCCTGTCTTCCGCGTCTTCCATCTCTGCTGTTACTTATAGAATGGTAGCGCGAAGGTAGGTCTTGCCAAGCACAAAAGCAAGCCGGGGGGGCATTTATTTGCCACAGGCCGCGAAGCCTCATACGAGGAGTTGAGGCTTAAAGCTGTGAGTAAGACGGGACGGAGGGAAGGAGCGTGTAGCTCTGTAGGTTGTAGTCCATCAGGCAGCAGAGCAGCTGGCGGGCGTTGGTAAGCACGAGGTAGTCCGCCCGTAGGGTCAGGTTGTAGTGCGAGAGCTGGTCGAGGGCTGTCTGCGTCAGGGGCACGCTGGGGGCTTTGTACTCCACTATCATTCGGGGGCGAGCCTGAAGGTCGTAGAGCACCGTGTCGCAGCGTCTCCTTAGCGTGCCTACCTTGAGGCTCACCTCGTTGGCGAGCAGCGAGGCGGGGTAGCCAAGGTCGTTGATAAGGTGATGGGTGAAGAGTTGTCGCACCCTCTCCTCAGGGGTGAGGGCGACGAAGCGTTTGCGCAAGGGGTCGAAGACACGACCCTTCATTTCACAGTTACCTTCGAGGCGAGCCTTTTGCACTTGTCGCGCAGGGCGTCCTGGTCTTCCTCAAGCTTGTCCCAGCATACGACCACGCCCATCCTCCTGCCCACGTGCGCCTCTGGCTTGCCGAAGACGCGGAGGTACGTCCTCGGGGCGGCACACACGTCTGCCACTCCGTCGTACTCTGGGCAGCGGCTCTCTACCCGGGAGAGGATAACCGCACTCGCCCCCTGCCGCTCAAGCGTTATCTCAGGTATGGGCAGCCCCAGCACCGCACGTGCGTGCAGCTCGAACTCGGTTAGGTTCTGGGTGAGGGCGAGCGTCACCATGCCAGTGTCGTGCGGGCGAGGGCTAAGCTCGCTGAACAGTACCCCATGCTTCTCACTGACGAAGAACTCGACGCCCCAGATGCCAGCTCCCGTCAAGGCCTCCGTCACCAAGCCGGCCATGCGCTTGGCCTCCTCGAGGTGCTTGGGGTCCATAGCCTTGGGCTGGAAGCTCTCGCGGTAGTCTCCGCCCTTCTGCACGTGCCCTATCGGCGGGCAGAAGAGCGTCGGGCCGTCGTGCTGTGTGACGGTCAGGAGCGTGATCTCGTAGTCGAAGGGGATGAACTGCTCCACTATCACCTCCATGATGTCCCCCCTTGCCCCTTGGCAGGCCGCGTCCCAAGCCTTGTGCAGCTCCTCCCTTGTGTTCACCTTGCTCTGCCCGTGCCCGCTGGAGCTCATCAGCGGCTTGACGATGCAGGGGAAGCCCACGGACTGGGCAGCCTCCTGTAGCTCCTCGAAGGTGCTGGCGTAGCGGTAGTCGGCAGTGCGCAAGCCCAGCTCCGTGTGCGCCAGCTCGCGTATGCTCCTGCGGTTCATCGTGTAGTTCACCGCCCTTGCGCTCGGCACCACGTGTATGCCCTCACGCTCCAGCTCGTAGAGCTTCTCCGTCCTTATGGCCTCAATCTCGGGCACGATGATGTCTGGCCTCACCTCCCTGGCCACACGCATAAGGGCGTCGCCGTCAAGCATAGGGAAGACGCGCCTCTCGTCAGCCACCTGCATGGCGGGAGCTCCGTCGTACTTGTCGCAGGCCACCACGTACACGCCCTTGCGCTTCAGGGCTATGACGAACTCCTTGCCCAGCTCTCCTGAGCCCAACAGTAATACCTTCTTCATTCTCTTTGTATGGTTAAGTGGTTAGTGTCGAACGTACGGGCGCAAAGATAGGCATTAGGCAGGAGAGTGGCAACACAGCGGCTGATTATCTCCACGGCTCACGGCTACATGCCGAACCTCACTCGGCGAACGGGGCTCGGCCTCTATTATACCGTCGCCGCGGTCAGTAGCCGCCCGTGACGAAGAAATCCCACTTAGGGCTTGCATTAGTCTAAGGCGAGGGGTAACTTCGCGCCATATTAAACCGACTATATGAGAAGAACTATTACCTTATTCTTATTACTCGCATCCGCCCTCCTCCCTGCAGCCAGCCTCGCGGAGGACTGGGTTGACCTAACCTCTGCCCTGATCACCAACCCCAGCTACGACGGCAGCTCCAACACGGGCTGGACCATCTCCGCCGACGCGTGGAGCACCGCGTGCAGCTACGGGGGGCAGGAGTTCTGGACTGGCACGTGGGACATCTACCAGTCCGTCAGCCTTCCCGAAGGGCATTACCGCCTGAGCGTGCAGGGCTTCTACCGACCGGGAGACTACAGCTCCAGCGACGCCTTGCGCTACAACTCTATCTCGCACACCTCCCTGCTCTACGCAGGGCAGACAAGCACACCGCTGGTGAGCGCCTACAGCGGGTACGTGACCTCCTACACGGAAGGCGGCTGGTGGTCATACAACAACAAGTATTACCCCAACAACATGGAGGCTGGGGCGTACTGCTTCGAGCAGGGGAAGTACAATAACAGCCTCGAGTTCGACATCTCGAGCCAGAGCTCCCTCAACATAGGCGTGCGGAACGAGACTTACGTCTACAGCAACTGGACGATGATAGACAACTGGAAGCTCGAGTGCCAGTTCGGCGGCACGTACGTCTCCGCTGTCACCCTGAGCCCGACGAGCGCGTCGCTCGTCGCGGGGCAGCAGCTACAGCTCACCGCCTCCTACACCCCCACGAACGCCTCGCTCAAACTGGTGAGCTGGACAAGCAGCGACGAGAGCGTGGCAAGCGTCAGCACCGACGGCACGGTCACAGCCAAGGCGCAAGGCACTGCCACCATCACCGCCACCGCCCTCGACGGAGGAGGCGCCTCAGCCTCGTGCAAGGTGAGCGTGGACAGCAGCACCGATAGACTGTCAAGCCTCGTCATAACAGAGATACAAAGCGCCAACATCGACCAGATAATAGACCCCTCGTGGAACTACGGCGGCTGGGTGGAGCTCTACAACGCAGGCTCGTCGTGGGTCTCGCTGACAGGCTGCTGGGTGAGCGACGACGCCTCCAACCTCAAGCAGGCGCACATAACAGAGCCCATCGCCATCGCACCCGGGACTTACTACAACCTCTGGTTCGACCACCACGACAAGTACTGCCCAACGCAGGTGGACATGAAGCTGGACGCTGAAGGAGGCACGTTCTACCTCAGCGACACAGACGGCAACCTCGTAGTATCGCAGACGTACCCCGAGGCAGTGAGCCGTTGCAGTTATGCCCGCAAGAGCCTAAGCGGCAACGACTGGGCTTGGACCTCAACCCCGACCCCCGAGGCTGCCAACGACGGCAGCACCTTCTGCACTGAACGCCTCGAGGCACCCACAATAGACAAGGACAGCCAGATATTCGGCACCACGCTAACCGTCTGCGTCAACATACCCGAGGGGGCTACCCTGCGATACACCACCGACGGAAGCGCACCCACAGCCACTAACGGACAGACGAGCCAGACGGGACTGTTCTACCCCTCGGAGACTACCGTCTACCGCTTCTGCCTCATAGAGGACGGCAAGCTGCCCAGCCCAGTGGTGACACGCTCTTACATCTACGAGGACAAGACGTTCGCCCTGCCCGTCATGAGCGTCGCCTCCGCCAACGACAACCTCTACGGCGACGACTACGGCATCTTCGTACAAGGCAACGGGAACGGAAGGGCAGGCAACGGGCAAAGCGTAGCCTGCAACTGGAACATGGACTGGGACAGACCTGTCAACTTCGAGTACATCAACGAGGAGGGAGTGATGGAGGTGAACCAAGAGACAGCGATGGAGCGTTGCGGCGGCTGGAGCAGGGCGTGGACACCTTACTCCTTCAAGATCAAGGCTAACAAGCAGTACGAGCTGCAGAGCTACCTGCCCTACGACTTCTTCGAGGAGAAGCCTTACCTGAAGCATAAAGCCTTGCAGATACGCAACGGTGGGAACGACACCTCGTGCCGCATAGCCGACGCTGCCCTGCAGGAGATTGTCCTGCGCAGCGGACTGGACGTTGACTGCCAGGCTTACCAGCCTATAATGCACTACATCAACGGCAAGTACGCCGGGGTCATCAACATGCGTGAGCCTAACAACAAGCACTACGTCTACGCCAACTACGGACTGGACGACGACGAGATAGACCAGTTCGAGATGTCGCCCGACTCGGGCTACGTGCAGAAGTGCGGCACATACGAGAGCATGCAGCGATGGTACGACCTCGCCAAGGACTGCTCCGACGACGCTGTCTACGAGGAGCTGAAGCAGATGGTGGACATCGACGAGTACTGCAACTACATGGCGGTGTGCTTCTTCCTCGGCAACAACGACTGGCCGCAGAACAACATAAAGGGCTTCAAGCCCATCACCGACGGGGGCAAGTACCACCTCGTCATCCTCGACCTCGACCAGGCGTTCAACCGAAGCAGCAGCACCTTCACCGACTTCGCCGCACGCCAGACCTACACCTTCGACCAGCTCTACGGCGAGGACGTTGACCACATAACGAAGGAAATAGAGATGGTCACCATCTTCCTTAATATGCTGCAGAACGAGAGCTTCCGCAAGCAGTTCATCGACACTTACTGCATCGTGGCGGGCAGCGTCTTCGAGCCCACAAGATGCGAGGAGATAATCAACGAGCTCGCCAACCGCGTGAGCGACAGCCAGAGCATCTACAGCGAGCTGTACGGCGAGGGAAGCTCGCCTTGGTCTACTGCCAACTCGCTCATCAACAACCTCTCCACAAACCGCCAGTCGACGATGATAAGCGCCCTGAAGAACTACTCAAAGATGGGACTTAGCAGCACTACCGCCCAGAGCGTGGAGCTTAGCTCAAACATCAGCGAGGCACGTCTGCTGGTTAACGACATTGAAGTGCCTACGGGCTACTTCAACGGGCAGCTCTTCCAGCCCGTCACCTTCAAGACCGAAGCACCGGCAGGCTACAAGTTCCTCGGCTGGAAGCTGGTGGAGGGTACGGCGGACGCTGTCAGCCTCATAAAGAAGGGAAGCACATGGAGCTACTACGACAAAGGCTCGCTCGACAACGAGAGCTGGACAAGCGCCTCCTACGACCACAGCCAGTGGCAGAGCGGCAAAGCCGTGCTGGGCTACTGCTCGCAAGACACCATGACCACACAGCTCACCAAGAGCCTGCCCTGCTACTACTTCAGCACCACCTGCCAGCTCGACGAGACACCTGAGAGCGACGCTACCTTCACGCTGGACTACACCGTCGACGACGGCTTCGTCATCTACATCAACGGCACTGAGGCGGGAAGGTACAACATGCCAAGCGGAACAGTCTCCTACAGCACCTACGCCACTGACTACGCTGAAGGCAACCCCGACAGCGGAACGATGAAGCTCAGCGCATCACTCTTCCACGAAGGCACGAACCTCATCTGCGTGGAGGTGCATAACAACAGCGACACTTCCTCCGACATCTACTGGGACGCAAGCCTCACCTTCGCCTCAAACGCCACCACGGGCAGCTACGTCTCCACCTCCCCGGAGTACGATATGCCAAGCTCAGGCTCGATGGTGCTTCAGGCTTGCTTCGGGGAGATGAGCGACGAGGAGAAGGAGGAGGAAGGTCTCAGCACCGCCCCCATCGTCATCAACGAGGTGAGCGCTGGCAACAGCGTCTACGTCAACGAGTACTTCAAGAAGGACGACTGGGTGGAGCTCTACAACACCACCGACGAGGACATCGACCTCGAGGGCGTGTACATCTCTGACACCAGCAAGAAGCCCCAGAAGTACCGGATAACAGCCGAAGGCACGAAGGCAAGCACACTCATACCAGCACACGGCTTCAAGGTCGTGTGGTGCAGCCAAAGGGAGACCGACACAGAGCTGCACACCTCCTTCAAGCTCTCCAACGACGACGGCAAGCTGGTGCGCATAGAGGCGGAGGACGGCTCGTGGGCGGACAGCCTCG
>JAJPZF010000081.1 GCA_021204545.1 Prevotellaceae bacterium | reverse complement strand
TTTCTTCCCGAAGGAAAATCATTGCTCGCGTCAGCGAGCGCAGCCGAGCCTCGCCGTAGGCAACCCCTTCGGGGATTCTCAGTGAAGCGTCCCCAGTCCCTTCATTGAACAAGTCGCAATCCCTTCATTGAACGAGTTCAAACTTGTGTATTGAACAAGTTCCAAAGCCTTCATTGAAGGCGTTGGAGAGGTTTAGGCGAACAAGTTCCAGGACGTTCGTCGAACGTTTTGCAAACTCTTCGTTGAAGGGCATAAGAAAGCCTCGGCTTAGGGTTGGGGGTCCTAAGCCGAGGCTTGTGCCGTTTGTACTCGAGTGTCTGCCCTCAGGCGGGCGAGTCCTTGTCGCCCTCAGCCCGTCGCTCGGGGTTCTCCCTGTTGTAGGCGGAGCGCACTCTGGAGAGGGTCTCGGGCGTCATCTGCAGGAAGGAGGCGATGTGGAGCATCGGGGCTCGCAGCACTATCTCGGGGTAGGTGTGGAGCAGCCGCTCGTAACGCTCCCTGGCGTTCTCGAAGCGCTGCGAGTCGGCGTGCGCCTGACTGCTGATGAGTGCGTGCTCGAGTATCTTGCGGTAGAGCAGCTCTATCTCGTTGTTCTGCATCATAGCCACGTGCAGCGCCTCGTAGGGGATGGCGTAGAGGGTCGTCGGCTCGAGGGTCTCCACGATGATGCGGCTTGGCTCCTGCTCGAGGAAGCTCTCTATGCAGAAGCATATCCTGCCCTCGTAGGAGAAGTGCTCGGTCACGTCCTTTTGGTTCTTGTAGTAGTACTGCCGCACCATGCCCCGGCTAACGTAGTACATTGCCCTGCACACCTCTCCCTCTTGCAGCACCACCGAGCCTTTGGCGTACTTAAGCGGCACGAGCAGTTTGGCGAGTGCCTCCACTCCCATCAGGCTGAGGGTGCAGTAGATGCGCGCTATGTCGCGGGCAATGTCTCTGTTGAGGTTTGTCTTTAGGTGTTGTGGCATTGGATTTAGCGTCTTGGGGTATGGTGTTCAGTCGAGCTTAAGCACGGCGAGGAACGCCTTCTGCGGCACGCTGACGTTTCCTATCTGCTTCATGCGCTTCTTGCCGCGCTTCTGCTTCTCCAGAAGCTTCCGCTTACGGCTGACGTCGCCTCCGTAGCACTTGGCGAGCACGTCCTTCCTGACCTGCTTCACCGTCTCCCGTGCTATTATCTTGCCCCCGATGGCGGCCTGGATGGCGATGTCGAACTGCTGGCGGGGAAGCAGCTCCTTCAGCTTCTCGCACATACGGCGGCCGAACGCCTCGGCGTTGCTCACGTGGGTGAGGGTGCTCAGTGCGTCGACAGGCTCGCCGTTGAGCAGTATGTCCAGCTTCACGAGGCGGCTGGGGCGGAAGCCTGCCTGATGGTAGTCGAAGGAGGCGTACCCTTTGGATATGCTCTTGAGCTTGTCGTAGAAGTCGATGACTATCTCCCCGAGGGGCATTGAGTATTGCAGCTCCACGCGGTTGCCGCTGATGAACTCCTGCCTCACCAGCTCTCCCCGCTTGCCGAGGCAGAGCGTCATTATCGGCCCGATGTAGGCGGCGTTGGTTATTACCGTGGCATTGATGTACGGCTCCTCGATGTGCTCTATGAGGGTCGGGTCGGGCATGCCCGCTGGGTTGTGCACCTCCTTCACGCTGCCCTGCTTGTCGTAGACGAGGTAGGAGACGTTGGGCACCGTCGTAATCACGTCCATGTCGAACTCACGGTCGAGCCTCTCCTGTATTATCTCCATGTGCAGCAGCCCGAGGAAGCCGCACCTGAAGCCGAAGCCGAGGGCGACGGAGCTTTCGGGCTGGAAGGTGAGCGATGCGTCGTTGAGCTGCAGTTTCTCAAGGCTTGCCCTGAGGTTCTCGAAGTCTTCCGTCTCGATTGGGTACACGCCTGCGAAGACCATAGGCTTCACTTCCTCGAAGCCCGATATAGCCTCAGGACAAGGGTCGATGGCTGTGGTTATGGTGTCTCCCACCTTTACGTCCGTGGCAGTCTTTATGCCGCTAACGATGTAGCCCACGTCGCCGCACTGAAGCTGCCCCCGTGGCTGCATTTCCATCTTAAGCACGCCAATCTCCTCCGCCTTGTACTCCTTGCCTGTGTTGATGAAGCGCACCTGCTCGCCGCCCCTCATCGTGCCGTTCTCTATCTTGAAGTAGGCGATGATGCCTCGGTAGGAGTTGTACACGGAGTCGAAGATGAGGGCTTGCAGTTGTGCCTGAGGGTCGCCAGTCGGGGCGGGGATGCGGTCTACCACAGCGTCGAGAATCTCGGGCACGCCTTCCCCCGTCCTTGCGCTTGCCCGTATTATCTCATCCCTATCGCAACCCAGCAGCTCCACTATTTCGTCAGCCACCTCGTCGGGCATAGCGTTGGGCATGTCGCACTTGTTCACCACGGGAATGATGGTGAGGTCGTGACCGATAGCCATGTAAAGGTTTGAGATTGTCTGCGCCTGCACCCCCTGCGTTGCGTCCACCACGAGTATAGCTCCCTCGCAGGCAGCAATGCTGCGGCTCACCTCGTAGGAGAAGTCAACGTGTCCCGGTGTGTCTATAAGGTTGAGTGTGTAAGCTTCATTCCCACGCCTGTAGTCCATTTGGATGGCGTGGCTCTTGATGGTTATTCCCCTCTCGCGCTCCAGCTCCATGTCGTCGAGCATCTGCCCTTCTGTAATCTTAATCGTGTCCGTCAGCTCCAGAAGACGGTCTGCCAAGGTAGACTTTCCGTGGTCGATATGCGCGATTATGCAGAAATTGCGTATGTTGCCTTGCATTAAGCCTTTCTCTCTCTAAGGTGCAAAGTTAGCTATAAAATCTGAATCCACATAGAGTGGGTCAAACAAAAACGCCCCCGACCTTCTGTCGGAGACGCTTTTTATCTGTGTGCTGCCTCTTTCGCCCTCCCGAGGGGGCTGCGGCAAATGTGTCCGTGGCAATGCGCCTGAGGCGAGCCTCCGCGCTGTCGTCTGTGCTCTCTTAGTTAAGCGCCACGACGATTTCCTTGCCCTCTTCGCTCACGGTCACCTTGCTCTCGCGGAGCAGCCAGCCGAGACCGAGGTAGAGGTCTTTGTCGCAGCGAACCTTGGCTGCCTTCTTAAGGTCCTTGCCGTTGAGGGCGCCGTTCTCGCTCAATGCAGTCCAGATCTGACCTGCGATTGTTCCAACTTTCTCGTTCATGATTAAATTACCTTTAATGAAAACTAATATCTCTTCGTTTCGTCCGCGAAGGTAGCAATCCTGCAACGTAGCGCAAGCGGTTTACCCTATATTTTCCCCGAAAAGGCTCGTTTTCTTGACTTTAATCAAATTAAAGGGCTAACTTTGCGCCTGATGAAGCGTGTCTTTACGAACCTGAGCTGGCTTTGCCTCGCCTCGTTGCTCGCCCTCTCTTCCTGCCGCAAGAAGCAGACCTTTGAGGAGCGGATTGTTGAGGAGTTGGCGGCATATAATCAGCATGAAGCGCCGAAGCGGATGGACGAGGTGACGGTGATGGACAGCCTTAGATACGAGCCTGAGAGCCGCACCATTGCCTATTTCTACACCCTCGAGGGGCTGGCGGACAACGACAGCGTCTTGACCGAAGGGGTGAGAGAGCAGCAGCGTGACGGCTTGCTTGCCAACCTGAGGGGCAGCATTCAACTGAAACCTTATAAGGAGCAGGGTCTTAACTTCGAGTACCGCTACTATTCACGCAAGTCGGGCAAGCTGCTCATGCGCTTCGCCTTCACGGCAGACGACTATAATCAATAAGGAAAGCTCTGCCTCTGGGGCAGGGCTTTATCGCGTTAACAGTGTGGTTTTCAGGCTTGCTGGGCGGCTTCCCTCTGCATTTGCTCAATGGCTCGGCAGAGCTGGTCGGGACAGCTGGTGGGCTTCATTCCGCAACGGATGCCGTTCAGTCTCTCAAGCACGTCCTCCGTTCGCATTCCGACCACCAGTCTTGCGAGGCCTTTGGTATTTCCGTCGCAGCCCCCTATGATGCGGCAGGCGGTGATTCTGCCGTCCTCCGCCTCCACTTCGATGAACTGGCTGCAAGTGCCTCGTGTCTTATAAACTGTCTTCATCAGGCTTCGGGGGTCATATTCGTGTAGACGGTCTGCACGTCGTCGAAGTCCTCCAGCCTCTCAATCATCTTGTTGATGGTTTCGCGCTGGGCGGGGGCAACGTCCTTCGTGTCGTTGGGTATGTATGTGAACTCACCTCCCACGTCCTCAAATCCGTCAGCCTCCAGCTGCTTTTGGATTGAGCTATAGCTTGTCGGTTCGCCGTAGATGGTTAGTGTCCCTTCCTCCTCGTCCTCGTCAAAGTCCTCGTCAATGCCGAAGTCTATCATATTCAGGATGAAGTCATCCATGTCCATATTGGGCTTTTTCTTGAAAGTAAACACACATTTGTGGTCGAAAAGGAAAGAGAGAGACCCCGTTGTGCCGAGGTTGCCGCTGTATTTGTTGAAAACCGAGCGCACGTCAGCCACTGTGCGTGTTGTGTTGTCGGTCAGGGTGTCCACGAGGATGGCGATGCCGTGAGGCCCGTAGCCCTCGTATGTCACGCTTTTATACTCGCTTTGGTCTTTGCCCATGGCGTTCTTTATGGCTCGATCGATGTTGTCCTTCGGCATATTCTCACGCTTGCAGGTGGCTATCACGGAGCGCAGCTGGGGGTTGTTCTCAGGCTCGGGTCCGGCAGCCTTCACGGCTATTGCTATTTGCTTCCCCAGTCTTGTGAATGTTTTTGCCATGTGTCCCCACCTCTTCAGCTTGGTGGCTTTGCGGTATTCAAATGCTCTTCCCATAACGATAATGTGTTTAATTTGGTTAGCCCATTGGATTGTAATGTTTGTTTGTTAGTAAGTTCTTGTTTTGTCTGTTTATCTGAGCTCTGCGTTCAGTTGCTTGGTCAGGTTCGCTATCAGCTTGCCCATAATGTTGTCTATAGCCTTGTCGGTCAAAGTTCTTTCGCTGTCCTGAAGCGTGAAGTTAACGGCATACGATTTCTTGCCTTCGGGTATGTTCTTACCTTCATAGACATCGAACAGGCGCACCTCACGCAGCAGCTTCTTCTCCGTGGAGTAAGCGATGCGTTCTATCTCTGCGAACTCCGTTTTCTTGTCGACCAGCAGCGCGAGGTCTCGGCTCACGGCTGGATATTTAGCTATCTCGGAGTATGTTACCGTCTGGTTTTTGACGGCTTTCATGAGGGCGTTCCAGCGGAGGTCGGCATAGTAGACAGGAGCGTCTATGTCAAATCGTTTCAGCAGTTTGCCTGCCACGATGCCCAGTTCCGCCAGTGTTTTGCCTCCACGGTTCGAGATGACGAGGCTCTTGCTGAAGAGGTCGCTGTCACCCTCGGTGAACACGAGCATGCCGAACGGCACGCCAAGGCGTGAGAGTATGTTGACGACGTGCGCTTTCAACTCGTGTACGCTGGTCTCCTCGTCTGGGTGAGCCCAGTTGCCTGTAACGCGTTTTCCCGTCGTCCAAAGGCAGAGGTGATAGTCCTCGCTGTATGCGTCGAGGATATGCCTGATGACCTCAGGGTCGCGGCTTGAGCTTACGCCTGGCAGGATGTCGGGGCAGCGTTTTTCCTTACTGTAGCGGTAGCAGTTGCCGTACTCGAAGAGGCGCAGGTCGGCTGCCTTGTGCGCTATGTTCCGGGCTATGGTCTCCAGTCCGCCGAATAGCAGTGTCTGCCGCATGACGTTGAGGTCTTGGCTCAGGGGGTTCAGCAGCGAGACGCAGTTCTCACGAGGGTAGGAGGTTAGGTCGTCATAGTATGAGCCTCGTTGCAGTGAGTTGTTGAGAATTTCGTTAAAGCCTGCCCCCGCGAGCTGCTCGCCTATGAGGTTCTGCAGGCGGTGGCTTTTGTCGCAGTCGCCAGCCACGCTCAGGTCGCTGTTCAGTCCTTTGGGCAGCTCGATGTTGTTGTAACCATAAATTCGCAGCACGTCCTCCACCACGTCGCACGCCCGTTTCACGTCAACCCGGTAGGGCGGCACTCTTAACTTCAAGCCCTCGCCCGTTTCCTCGTCTACCGCCATTTCCAGCGATTTGACGATGTTTTTTATCTCCTCGTGGGGTATGTCCTTGCCAATCAGGTCGCAGGCGTACTGGTAGGGCAGGAACACCTCGAAATCCTTGATGGGTGAGGGGTAAACGTCAACAATTTCCATGCTCACCTCCGCGCCAGCCAGCTCTTTGGCAAGCAGGGCGGCTTGCTTGAGCGCATAGATCTGTCCGTTTGGGTCAACGCCACGCTCGAAGCGGAACGAGGCGTCGGTCTGCAGCCCGTGCCTGCGCGCGCTCTTGCGTATCCAAGTAGGGTGGAAATATGCACTCTCAAGCAGAACGTTATGCGTGGTTGGATACGTGCCACTTCCCTTGCCGCCGAACACGCCAGCTATGCACATCGGTTCCTTTGCATTGCATATACACAAGTCGTTCTCGCTCAGCAGATGCTCCACCCCGTCCAGTGTCACGAAAGGTGTACCCTCAGGCATTGTCCTCACGACCACCTCATTGCCCTCGATCATGTCTGCGTCAAAGCAGTGGAGCGGCTGTCCGTACGCCATCATGATGTAGTTCGTGATGTCAACAATGTTGTTAATCGGTCGCAGTCCGATAACGGTCAGCTTGTCCCTCAGCCACTTGGGGCTCTCCTTCACCTCGCAGTGGGTCAGGCTTACGGCGGCGTAGCGCGGGCACGCTTCTGTCTGCCTGACGGTGATCTTGACAGGGAGCTTGTGATTGTCAACATTAAACGCATCGCAGCCGGGGCGGTGGAGGCTGGTCTGCTTGCCGTTTCTCACGAGCCAGGCGTACAGGTCTCTCGCCACTCCGTAGTGACTGCAAGCGTCGGCTCTGTTGGGCGTGATGTCAATTTCTATGACGTAGTCGCTCTCCAGTTTGTAGTATTCGGCGGCGGGCATTCCTATGGGCGTGTCCTGAGGCAGCTCGATGATCCCCGAGTGGTCAGTGCCAATCCCTATCTCGTCCTCGGCGCAGATCATCCCCTGGCTGTCTATGCCCCGGAGCTTGCTTTTGCGGATGGTGAGCTCCTCGTCTCCGTTGTAAAGCTTTGTGCCTATAGTGGCTACCACGACTTTCTGCCCGGCCCTGACGTTGCCCGCACCGCAGACTATCTGAAGTCGCTCGGCTGCGCCGACATTCACCCGGCAGACGCTCATGTGGTCGCTGTTGGGGTGGGGTTCGCAGGTCTCCACCTCTGCTGTCACGATTCCTTTAAGCCCGCCCCTGATGCTCTCCGCTTCGCGTACGGAGTCCACCTCGAGACCGATGCTGGTGAGCGCGTCGGCCGTCTCCTGTGGGCTGAGGTCGAGGTCAACGTACTCTTTGAGCCATTTGTAGGATATGTTCATTCCGCTTTTTCCAACTACGTCGCGAAGTTAGTGCTTTTCTTGCGAAGTCGCAAATTTCCGCGTGTGTTTTTCCTCGTGATTGCTGAAGTTTTCCCTTGTGGGAGGCGGTGTGCCGAGGCCTGAGAATATGCGTCCGAGGGGTGTGTATATGCATATTCTAATGATAAGCCGCGCATTCTTCAGCGGAAAGTCGGCGCGAAATCCTGTTTTTCCCCGCCTATGCGAAAGCTTCGCATAATATGTCTTTTCGGCGAGGGCGCGCCGAATGCCTGGCGGACTTGCCCCCCGGGGGAGGGTTCTCATAGTGATAAGTATAGGAGGTTAAACAATAGGTGTCAATGATTATGTAAGTTTGCGATATGTCGCAACCATGCGCCAAAGTATTCTTTGTGGCTGTGGTTGCGTCAAGGGGGGGGTGCGTATAAATATACTGTCTATTATACACATATCCAAGACAACAAGACGGAATCATATCTAGTATGCAGTATTATGATTGAAAAAAAAA
>JAJPZF010000219.1 GCA_021204545.1 Prevotellaceae bacterium | reverse complement strand
TCCTCAAGCGGCAGCTCGGCATCAAGGACAGCGGCAACGTGCTGCCCGGGCACGGAGGCATGCTCGACCGCTTCGACAGCGCGCTGCTCGCCATCCCCGCCGCGGTCATATACTTCGCGCTACTCTCCTAAGACACCCTTCGCGGTCCCTCTATAACACCCGTCAAGCAACCCCTCGCAAGGGGTTCGGCTGAGCCCCTCGCAAGGGGTTCGACAGAGCCCCTCGCAAGGGGTTGTCTGACGGGTAGCGTACAGGCGCAACGGAGCCTCACGGTGAGGCTTGAGGGCACAAGCCCGAAATATGCGGCAACAGGCAGCGGATACGGAATAATTGTCCTACCTTCGCGCAAAGCAATTGCCATGAACGTCAACCATATCTACCTCATAACGTTCGCCTTCTCCGTGGCTATGGGCTTCATCCTGCTGCCAAGGATAGTGCGCGTCGCCAAAGAGAAGAACCTCTTCGACCTCCCCGACAGCCGCCGCGTGCACAAGACACCCACGCCCCGCCTCGGCGGCATCTCGTTCCTCCCCGTGGCGATAATGAGCATCTTCCTGTTCAACGTGCTGAGCGTCCACTTCCTCGGAGCGAGGATAGCCCCCGAGAACACGCTGCACTTCATGCGCTTCCAGGCGTGCGCAATAGGGGCGTTCCTATTATATATGGTAGGGATAACGGACGACATGGTGGGCGTCGACTACCGCTGGAAGTTCGCCGTGCAGATAGCCGTGTCCACCCTCTTCCCCCTGAGCGGGCTTACGCTGAAGAACATCTTCAGCATCCTGTGGATAGACTCCGTGCCGCCGGTGTTCGACTACGCCCTCACGATGTTCGTCGTCGTCTACATCATCAACGCCATCAACCTCATCGACGGGGTGGACGGGCTGGCGGCGGGCATCTGCATCATAACCTTCTCGGTGTTCACCTTCATATTCTTCTACCTGCAGCACGCCTTCATGGTGGCCACGTGCCTCTCGATACTCGGAGTGCTAATCGTGTTCTTCGTCTTCAACATCTTCGGCGGGGGCAACCACAAGCTGAAGAAGCTCTTCATGGGCGACACGGGCAGCTACACACTCGGCTACTTCGTGTGCTTCCTGCTGCTGTACATAGCCTCCTACAGGAACATGAAGGCGATGGGCTTCATACGCGTATTCGACCTCGCAGTCTCGCCGCTGGTCATCCCGATGCTCGACATCATACGAGTGGTGATGGCAAGGTACAGAGACCGCGTCCCACTCTTCAAGGCGGACAAGAGGCACATCCACCACAAGCTGCTGCGCACGGGGCTGAGCCCCATAGGCACGATGGTGACGATGCTACTGCTCACGCTCCTGTTCATCGGGCTCGACATCACCGCCCCCATCTACCTGAAGACACGCTGGGTCATCGCGCTGAACATCCTCCTCTGGGTGGTGATGCACCTCGTCATCAACCACTTCATACGCAAGCGCGAGGCACGCAAGCCCGAGGAGAGCTACGCCAAGCTCAACCAGATGAACACCATCAAGGAGGGCAAGCGCTTCGAGCTTTAAGACACACACTACACCACCGTGGAACGAAACATAGCAACGACGCTCGAGGACGCGAGCATACGACTGAGGGACATCCTCATATCGGGCCTGTGCCTCATCGTCTTCTCGCCCCTCACACTCGTGCTTGCACTTCTCATAAAGCTGGAGGACGGGGGCTGCGTCTTCTTCCGGCAAGAGAGGATAGGCAAGGGAGGCAAGCCCTTCAACATCCTCAAGATGCGCTCCATGAGGATGGACGCTGAGAAGGACGGGCCGCAGCTTGCCTCCGAGTGCGACAACGACCCACGTCTCACCAAGACAGGCAGGCTCATGCGGGCCCACCACCTCGACGAGCTGCCCCAGCTGTGGAACGTCTTCACGGGAGACATGGCTTTCGTGGGCTACCGACCCGAGCGCAAGTACTTCATCGACCAGATAATGCAGCACGACAGCCGCTACGAGAGGCTCTACGCCATCCGCCCGGGAGTGACGAGCTACGCCACGCTCTACAACGGCTACACCGACACGATGGAGAAGATGCTCCGAAGGCTGGAGCTCGACCTCTACTACCTCGAGCACCGCTCCTGGTGGATGGACTGCAAGGTGCTCTTCCTCACGTTCACGAGCATCGTCTCGGGCAAGCGCTTCTGACCCCCTCACCCTTCCCTTATGACCGACGACTGGCGGCTCTTCTTCTCGCTCATCAGAGTGGCGACGAAGAGGGAGAACGCATTGCCTTATACCCCGAGCAAGGAAGAGTGGGCAAGGCTTCACGCTGAGGCTCTGAGGCAAGCTCTCGCAGGCGTACTCTACGACGCAGTTGAGCGTCTCCCCCAAGAGCAGCTCCCACCGAAGGCGATAAGGCTGCACTGGTACACTCAGGCAGAGAGGATAGCCGAGACGAACAAGCGCCTCGACGAAGCCTCCGTCCTCGTGAGCCGTCGCCTACGAGAGGAAGGCTTCCGCAACGCCATACTCAAGGGGCAGGGCAACGCACTGCTCTACCCGAAGCCAAGCCTCAGGCAACCCGGTGACATCGACATCTGGCTTGAGGGCGGCAGGGACAAGGTCATCAGCTACGTACTGTCCAAGTTCCCCAAGCAGAGGGTGCAGTGGCTGGAGCTGGACTTCCCCGTCTTGAGGGACATACCCGTGGAGGCTCACACAGCACCGAGCGTGCTCTTCTGCCCCAAGGACAACCGCAGGCTGCAAGCCTTCTACCGCGAGCGGGAGGAGGAGACCTTCACCAACGAGAAGCCTCTGGCAGGCGGCACTGTCTGCACCCCGACGTGGGAGATGAACGCCGTCTTCCAGCTCACGCACATCTACCGCCACCTCTTCTTCGAGGGCATCGGCATGAGGCAGGTGATGGACTACCACTACCTGCTGCTCAGCCCCGAGGCCACAGGGGAGAGAAGGCAGGAGGTAAGGGAGCAGCTCAAGAGGATGCACCTCCTACGCTTCACGGGAGCCCTTATGTGGGTGCTCCAAGAGGTGTTCCACCTCGAGGAGAGCCTCCTGCTCACACCCGCCGACCCACGTGAGGGCAGCTTCCTGCTACAGGAGATAATGCTCGCCGGCAACTTCGGGCATTACGACGAGCGCAACAAGCCTAAGGCGACACCGTGGGGCAACTTCTGGCAGATAACCCTACGCAACGCTCGCTTCTTGGCGCACTACCCGAGGGAGGTCCTCTGGAACCCCGTCTATCGCCTCCGCCAGTACGCCTGGAGGAAGAGGCGCGGCTACAGGTAGCACCCCACAACCCACACTGACACGTCGCGACAACCTTCTACAACCCCTTCGCAAAAAGGGTCTACACCCTCTTGGGGAAAAGGGTCTACACCTCTTCAGCCAAAGGGGTCTACACCCCCTTCGCGACACCCCTCTACAACCCCTTCACGGCACGTATATAACGCGGCGCGGGAAGGCTCTCTGCCCTCCCGCGCGCCGGGTGTATGCCTGTTGTGACGGGTGTCAGCTCTTGCCGACAAGCCTCTTGTACCAGGGGCGGCGGCGGTGCTTGCCAACACGCTCTGAGCCATAGCCGTAGCCGTAACCGTAGCCATACTTCTTGTTCTCCACCTCGGCGTCGTTGATCAGGACGCATAGGTTGCGGAACTTGCTCTCCTGGTACATACGCTCGAGCTGCGGCAGGTAGCGGCGGTCTATCTTGTGCGTGCGTATGACGTAGACTGTCACGTCTGCCACGCGGTTCATGATGCTTGCGTCCGCCACCGCCTGAGCCGGCACGCTGTCCAGGATGATGCAGTCGTACCTGCCCCTGAGCTCTGCGATGAGCTTGTCGAGACGCTCGCCCATGAGCAGCTCGGCGGGGTTGGGCGGCACTACGCCCGAGGGGATGAAGTCGAAGGTGACCTCCGCCTCGCGGTGGGCTATCATATCCCTCGGGTTGTCTATGCTGCCTGCCAGGTATGAGGTCAAGCCGTCGTCGAGCTTGTGAAGGATGAGCATGGTCTGCGTCCCCTTGCGTATGTCAGCGTCGATGAGCAGCACCTTCTTGCCCGCCAGCGCCATGGTGAAGGCGAGGCAGCGGGCGGCGAAGGTCTTGCCCTCCCCTGGTATGGTGCTGGTGAACATGATGACCTTCGCGTCCTTGTGCATGAAGCCGAGGCTGAAGTTTGCCATGCGGAACGCCTCGGCGAGCGCGCCCCCACGCTGCTGGCGTATGATGTCAACGTCGGAGACGGTCTTGTCCTTGGCGTGCGGTATCTCCCCTATGATGGGGATGGTGGTGAGTGTCTCCACGTCCTTACGCCCTCTTACGCCCATGTTCAGGAGGTTCTTGACCCAGAAGATGATGAAGGGTATTATCAGTCCGAAGAGGAAGGCCACGGCGGTGATGAGCAGACCTCTGGGAGCGATGGGGAGGCTGCTGCCGTAGGGACGCTCAACGATGCGGACGTTAGCCTCTGTGACCGCGAGCTGCAGGGCTGTCTCCTCTCGCTTGTTCAGCAAGTAGGTGTAGAGCGAGGCCTTGATGCTCTGCTGGCGGGCTATATCCTTCGCCTCCCTCTCCTGCTGAGGCACAGACTTGATGCTGCCCTTCAGCTCAGCCTCACGGCGCATGGCTTGCTCTATCTTTATCTCGAGCGTGGCAAGGTAGTTCTGCATGGAGGCAAGCAGCACGGAGCGGCGCTGCTTTAGCGTGGCGTCTATCTCCTTGACCGTTATGCCTCCCTCGCCCGAGTTCTCGGCCAGGCGGTTGCGCCTCACCATAATGTCGTTGTAGCTGTCTATGAGCGACTGCAGCTCGTCGTTACCTAAGCCGGTGAGGGCAGGGAGCAGCTTGCCGTTCTCGGCACTGTTCTTCACCTCGTCGAAGACGAACTGCACTGCCTCGCGCTGAGCCTTCAACGTTATAGTTTTCTGCTCCGCCTCGTTGCTCTGCTGAAGGTACGCCGAGGCGTTCTCCGAGAAGTCCACGATGTTGTTGCTCTGCTTGAAGCTGGCAAGGCTCGTCTCCACTTCGCTAAGCTCGCCACCAATGAGCTTAATGCGCTCGTCGATAAAGTCGGCGGTGCTTTGCGCCACCGTGTTCTTGTCCACGATGATGCTCCGCTTGTAGGCGTTGAGCAGGGTGGCGAGGATGTCGTCCGCGCGCTGTATGTCAGTGTCCGTGCAGGTGATGGCCACCAGTGTGCTCATCTCCGAGACGGCGGCGGTTGTTATGTGCTTAGCCAGCTCGTTCGTGGCGTTCTCCAAGTTAAGGTGAAGCACCTTGACGGTAGTGCCCACGAAGTCCCCGAGGTTCTCCTCTATGGGAGTGATGACGAAGCTTCCCGCAGGGCTGTCCACCGTCTGGCCAAAAGCTACCGTCTGCCTCCAGTCGTCATCGAAGTCCTCAGTGCGCAGCTTCGAGATCTCGCACTCCTTGTCGCTGAGCACCCTCACGCGGAAGACCGAGGGGATCACCTCGCCCGTGAAGGTCACCTCGAAGGGCTTCTGCTTGTAGAGGGAGATGGTCTTCAGCCCGTCCTTGCAGAGGTAGAACACGTCGAGCCTCATATCCTTGACCACGTCGCTGAGGAGCTGGTGGCTCTGCAGGATGTACACCTCGTTCTCCACACCGCTGCCCAAGCCTCCTCCCATCTGCGAGAGTGCCTCGAAGTTGACGCGGCTGGAGCGGTTGCCGTCGTCCTTCACCAGCATCACGGCGTCGCGCCTGTAGACGTAAGGCTGCGTGGCAAGGTAGAGCCGTGCCAATACCACGAAGACGATGACCGAGGCGAGAAACCACTTCCAGTTGTCGAGGAAGATGTCCAGTATATCACGCAGGGAGAGGAACTCCTCCGCCTGCTTCGAAGCCTTGCCCTTGGGCCTGGCGCTATCTTGCGTGTCCATATATCGGAGGGTTAATGGTCAAGTGCTGGCTATGATGATTGACGCTATCGACACCACAAGGCCCAGCACCGTGGAGCCCACGGAGATGAACGTGTAGCCCGTGCTGTTCTTTATGCGTGAGCTTTTGTTTGGCTGCACGTACACCACGTCGTTCTGCTCGAGGTAGTAGGCGGGGCTTTTGTACACGCTTTGCGGGTCGCGGAGGTCTATCTCGTAAGCCACACGCTTGCCGCCCTGCTCTCTTATCACGAGGATAGGGCTGCGCTTGGCGGTGCTCTTCAGGTCGCCCGAGCTCCCCAACGCCTCGAGGATGGTCAGGCGCTCAGTATTGAACGATTTCGTGCCGGGGTTGTTCACGTCGCCCAGAACGGTTATCTTGGTGTTCTGCAGCCTGACGTTGACCGTAGCGTCAAGGATGTAGTTGCCTATGACGAGGCGGTCCCTTATGTCGGCCGCTATCTGTCGGCACGTCCTGCCCTCAACGTGCAGCGTGCCAAGAATGGGGAACTCGATGTTGCCGAGCTTGTCCACAAGGAAGTAGGCTATGCGGGAAGAGGTGTTGGCAGTTGTCGTCGTGCTGCCCGAGCTTCTCGCTCCACCGCCAACGAGGACGCTGTTGTTGAACGGGTCTATCAGCTCCGCGTTCTTGCTCGAGATAGCAACGGCAAGCTCGTCGTCGGGCTGTATCTTAAGCTCAAACGCCTCCTCGATGACTTGAGGCACCGCGTAAAGGCTGTCCGCGCCTTGCAGATAGAGGTAGTCCTTGTTGGAGATGCTGCAAGAGCCGAGGCATACGAGCAGCGAGACAAGCGTCAGGGAATAAGCGGGCTTTAGGCTATGCTTCATATCGGGCAATATGGATTTCGGCTGCGAAGGTACTAATTAATCGGCAAGACAGCCATATACGAGGCGGCTTTTTTAGCTAACTTCGCGCCAGATGACCATGAGCCGACACAAACTGACAGCCTTCCTCGCGCTCGCCGTGTGCAGCGTCTGCCTCTTCGCCGAAGGGCAGACGAGGCAGGGCGAGACAGTCACCGGCAACGCCTCCTACTACTCCGACAAGCTCCAGGGGCACAAGATGTCGAACGGGGAGCGATACAACAGGGACAGCTTCACCTGCGCGCACCTCCACTATCCCCTTGGCACGCTCGTCAAGGTGCGAAACCCCAGGAACGGAAAGGAATGCATTGTCAGAGTGACCGACAGGGGACCGCACTCCAAGAAGCTCGCCATCGACCTCAGCAGGGCGGCGGCAGAATACCTCGGGCTAATAGCGGCAGGCTACTCGATGGTGGAGATGACACCCATCTACGACTGGATGCCGCCCTACACCCTCGAAGAGCCAGGACCCGTCGAAATGCCCGAGCTGCACATCGACTACCAGCCTAAGGCCACATACCCCTACCCCGCCTGGCGGCGCAGCGACCCATAGGGCTGGTAGCCCCAACGGGGCTTGCTACCCCTAAACGCCCTAACGCCATAAACGCCATAAACGCCATAACGCTCTTGCCGCGATTAGCCCCAAAGGGGCTATTATTGCGTGGCTGCCCTAAGGCCATCGGATTAACTTTCGCCCCTCGCATAAACCATTAAACCGAAGGCGTGTCAATGTGGTATGCGACATATCCTTATCCTGCTGTTCATATTCACCGCCACTATAACCGAAGCGCAGGAGACCACAAGACTTAACATAAGAGGCACCGTCTACGACAACCAGACACTCGACCCTCTCGAAGGAGCGCAAGTCAGGCTCACCAACGACGAGGGAAAACTACTGGCAGGCAACGTCACCCAGAAGAACGGCCAGTTCCTCCTGCCTGCCATACCCTCGGGAGACTACACCCTCTCCGTCACCTTCATGGGCTACAAAGAGCAGAAGTTCGTCGTCAAACTGCCCAAGAAAAGCGGCAACTTCAAGGTCGCCGACGTGATGATGAAAGAGGACACGCAGCTCTTGGCGGAGGCTACGGTGACGGGCAAGCTGCCCGAGATGGTGGTGGTGGACGACACGGTGATGTACAACGCCG
>JAJPZF010000167.1 GCA_021204545.1 Prevotellaceae bacterium | reverse complement strand
GCGAAAAGGAGTAACTTTGCGCTCGTTATTTCCCCAAGGATGGAAGAAAAAGAGAGCAAGCGCCTCCTACCTTATATTAACCTTCCCGACGACCTTCGCAGACTTCCCCTCGAAGAGCTTCCGCAGGTGTGCGAGGAGCTTCGCCAATACCTCATCCAACAGCTTGCCGACAACCCCGGGCACTTCGCCTCCTCCCTTGGAGTGGTGGAGCTTACGGTCGCCCTGCACTACGTCTTCAACACGCCCGAGGACCGCATCGTGTGGGACGTGGGGCATCAGGCTTACGCCCACAAGATACTGACAGGCAGGCGTGAGGCGTTCAAGACCAACCGCAAGTTCGGCGGCTTGCGCCCCTTCCCCTCGCCTGAGGAGAGCGAGTACGACACCTGCACCTGCGGTCACGCCTCCAACTCCATCTCCATAGCCCTCGGCATGGCTGTGGCTGCCCATCGCACCAACTCGCAGAGGCAGGTGGTGGCGGTGATAGGAGACGGCAGCATGAGCGGAGGACTTGCCTTCGAGGGACTTAACAACGTCTCCTCCACCGACAACGACTTGCTGGTCATCCTCAACGACAACAACATGAGCATCGACAGCTCCGTGGGGGGCTTCAAGGAATACCTCCACCAGCTGCACACCAGCAAGGCTTACAACGACCTGAGGCACGCCCTCGCAAAGCAGTGCTACCGTTGGGGCATCCTCAACGACGAGAGGGCTAAGCAACTGCTGCGCTTCAACAACTCCGTGAAGTCGCTCCTCAACCGCCAGCACAATATGTTCGAGGGGATGAACGTACGCTACTTCGGTCCCAACAACGGGCACGACGTGATTGGGCTTGTGCATACGCTTAGGCAGATAAAGGACATGAAGGGCCCCAAGATGCTGCACATACACACCGTGAAGGGCAAGGGCTACGCTCCCGCCGAGAAAGACCCCGCCCTCTTCCACGCACCGGGGCGCTTCTGCCCTGAGACGGGTGAGCGCAAGGACGAGGAAGACCCCTCGCTGCCGCCACACTACCAGACCGTCTTCGGGGAGACGCTGCTTGAGCTTGCCCGCAGGAACGAGCGTATCGTGGCTGTCACCCCAGCAATGCCCTCGGGCTGCGGCATCAACATCATGCAAGCAGAGCTGCCCGACCGCTGCTTCGACGTTGGCATAGCCGAGGGGCACGCCGTCACCTTCTCCGCCGGCATGGCGAAGGACGGGCTGCTGCCCTTCTGCAACATCTACAGCTCCTTCGCCCAGCGTGCCTACGACAACATCATCCACGACCTTGCCATCAGCCGCCTTCACGTGGTGCTTTGCCTCGACCGGGCGGGGCTTGTGGGAGAGGACGGACCGACGCATCACGGTGCGTTCGACCTCGCCGCCCTTCGCCCCATACCGGGACTGGCGATAGCCTCCCCTATGGACGAGAGGGAGCTGCGCGACCTTATGTACACCGCCCAGCTGCCCGAGACTACAGGGACGTTCGTCATCCGCTATCCACGGGGAACGGGAACGTCAGCCTCTTGGCGCACGCCCATGCAGGCTCTGCCCATAGGCAAGGGCAGGCAGCTCAAGGACGGCAAGGACGTGGCGCTGCTCTCGATAGGACCGCTCGGAGGCGAGGCTGCCCAAGCCATATTTGAGGCTGAGAGGGAGGAGAACGTAAGCGTAGCCCACTTCGACATGCGCTTCCTCCGCCCCATAGACGAGGGGATACTCCACACAGTAGGCAAGCGGTTCCGGCAGGTCATCACCCTCGAGGACGGCGTGCGCACGGGAGGGCTTGGCTCGGCAGTCATTGAGTTCATGGCGGAGCATGGGTACAACCCGAAGGTCACACGCCTCGGGCTGCCCGACAGCTTCGTGCCTCACGGCAGCCTCGAGGAGCTGCACCGCCTCTGCCGCATCGACAAGGCCTCCATCAAGGAAGCAATACTTAAAGCCACAAGCCATGATTAAGAAGGTGATAATCGCGGGGGCAGACGCTGTCGGCTCGCACCTCGCCCAGCTGTTGGCAAGAGACAACCTCGACATCGTCGTCATCGACGAGGACCAGGAGAAGACCGACGCTCTCACAGACTCGGGCAACAACGACCTTATGGTCATTAACTCCTCCCCATCGAGCGTGAGCTGCCTCAAGGAGGCGGGCGTGGGCAGAGCCTCGCTCTTCATCGCCGTCACGCCCTCCGAGTCGAAGAACATCACCTGCTGTATGCTCGCCCACGCCCTCGGTGCGCAGACGACGGTGGCGCAGGTGGACAACGCCGAGTACGTGCAGCCCCAGCACGAGGAGCTCTTCGAGCGTATGGGCATCAACTCACTCATCTACCCCGAGATGCTCGCCTCGCAGGAGATCGTCGAAGGCCTGCAGCACTCGTGGGTGCGCCAGTACTGGGAGGTGCACGGCGGCGCGCTCGTTATGCTCGGCATCAAGCTAAGGGAGGAGGCGCGCCTGCTCGACGTGCCTCTCCACAAGCTCTGCCGCCCCGACAGCCCCTTCCACATCGTCGCCCTCAAGCGCGACGAGCAGACCATCATCCCCGGCGGCGGCGACTGCCTCCGCCTCGGCGACATAGCCTACTTCATGACCACCAAGCGGCACATCCCGCTCATCCGCCAGCTTGTGGGCAAGGAGAAGTACGCCGACGTGACGGACGTGATGGTAATGGGAGGCGGCAAGACGGCGGTGCACCTCGCCCACAGCAAGCCCGGCTGGCTCAATATGCGCATCATCGAGAAGAGCAAGGAGCGCTGCCGAAGGCTCAACGAGATCTTGGAGAACGATGACGTCATCATCATCTGCGGCGACGGCAGCGACTCCGTCACCATGCAGGACGAGGGCATCGGCGAGTGCCAGGCGTTCGCCGCGCTGAGCGAGCAGACGGAGAGGAACATACTGGCGTGCCTCGTGGCCAAAAGGCTGGGCGTGAGGAAGACTGTGGCCATGGTGAACGAGACCGACTACCTGAGCCTCGCCGAGAAGCTTGACATCGGCACCATCATCAACAAGAAGGCAATCGCCGCCAGTCACATCTACAAGATGATGCTCGACGCGCGTGTGGCCGACGTGAAGTGCCTCTCCCTGGCCAACGCCGACGTGGCGGAGTTCGAGGCGGCAGAGGGCTGCCCCGCCGTGAAGCATCTCGTCAAGGACCTCGGGCTGCCCAAGGGTGTCGCCCTGGGCGGCTTGGTGAGGGACGGCGAGGGCGTCAGCATCAACGGCAACACGCAGATAATGCCCGGCGACCGCGTCGTTGTCTTCTCGACGGGCAACCTCATAAAGAGGATGGACCGTCTGTTCCGAGGGCATTCCTTCGGAGTGACGGACAAGCTAATCAACAAGTTCGCTTGATTGAAGGAGTTTGAAAACGTCCGTCGGACGAGTTGGAAAAGGTCCGTCGGACCGATTGGAGTCGATCCGTCGGACCGATTGGAGGTGATCCGTCGGACCGATTGGAGGTGATCTGTCGGACCGATTGGAAAGCCTTCGACGAAAGAGTTAGGGCTGGTCTTCGCTCGGTGTCGCGGGCGTGGGCGTAAGGCTGCCGACGAACTCAGCCAAGTCGCGGGCGAGGCGCTGATAGGGGGCGCTGCGCTTGAAGGCCGTGCTCTTCTTGAGCATGAGGTCGACGGGCGTCTGCGAGCGGCGGTAGCACGAGAGCTCGTTCTGCCTCTGCGTGTCGTGGCAGGCGAGCCTCTTTATCTCGCCCTCCCTCTCCCTGCGGAGCTGGGCGCACACCGGCTCTACCAAGGGCAGCACCACGCCCTCCATGAGCCTGTGACCCTGCATGTACATGTAGGCCGTCTCCGCCGTCAGTCCCAGCCGCCCGAGCTCGTCCCTCAAGGGGACGTACGTCTTCTTCCCCTCTGGGTGCTTGCGCTGCATCGCGGCGACAGAGCGGTTCACCTGCCGGCGGACGAAGTCCAGTGTCTTCTCGGGGTGCTGGGGGGACACGTCGCGGAACGTCACGACGTTGGTGAAGTCCATCAGCGAGAAGCCGTGCTGCTTCCCGTTGCGGTAGCACCACACGTTCCACACGAGCAAGGGCCAGATGATGCGGCTGAACTCTCGCATGAAGGCAGCGAGGTCGAGGGGGACATTGTCGTTGAGGGTAGCCATGACGCACGCTTCCCTCAGGCCCTCGGCGTAGCACTGGTAGCTCTCGATGGCGTAGACATAGGTGTGGAAGACGTAGGGGCAGCCGAGCATCAGGCGCGAGGTCTCGCCCTGCCCTTGCAGGAGGTAGTCGTAGTCAGCGTCGACGCAGGCTATCATGTACTGCCCCAGCTCGTTGGCCAGCACGTTCTTCTTGCCCCTGCCGAGGGTTGTCCTCGATGGGAGCATCACTGAGAAGCGGAGCCCAGGGGTCTCGAAGTCGTCGAGCACGCTGCGCCAGAAGGACACGTCGTCGTAGCTCTCCACGTACGCCACCACCCTCCTCTGGGCGCCCTTGGGCTTGAGCAGGTTGGCAGCCTCGACGTAGCGGGAGCTGACGTTGTCCCTGAGGCGTTTCTTCATGTGTGCTACTTGGGGTCGGAGATGATGTCCTCAACGTCGGTCACGCAGTCTCCCCAGCCGTCGATGATGACGGCGGGGCTGTGCGTGGTGAGTATTATCTGCGCCTCGGGGTTGAGGTCGCGTATCAAGCCTATCAAGCGCTCCTGCCACTCGACGTGCAGGCTTATCTCAGGCTCGTCCATCAGCAGGACGCACGGCTGGCGTGCCTCCGTGAGCACCGTCAAGAGGATGATGAGTATCTGCTTCTCGCCGCTGCTCAGCAGGTAGGGCGAGATGGTCTCGCCTCGCTGCGAGAAGAGTATCTCGTTCCTCTCCCTCAGGATGAGCTTGCCCGTGTCGCAGAAGAGGGAGTCGACCACGTCGAAGAAGTGCGTCTTCTCCTCGGCTATCGTAGCCGCCTTCTCCTTGGCCTCTGCGTCTCCCTCGGTGAAGAGGCGGAGCATGCGGTTGCTGAGGTTCACCTGATAGTCGAGGTAAGCCCTCTGGAGCTGGTAGAGCTGCAGGTCAAGCTCGGAGCTGAGGTGGATGTCCGTTATCTTGCCCAGCAGCTCGCTGTTGACGACGGGGCGGTCGAACGAGCGCACCACGTCGAAGCGCACCGTCCTCGCCCCGGGCACGTTGTAGGTGAGCACGACCCCGTCGTCCGCCTTCTCCTCTCGGCTCACAGCCATAAGGTGGCGCACCACGCGGCTGAGGATGGTGCTCTTCCCCACCCCGTTAACGCCGCTAAGCACGTTCACGTGCCTCTCGAGCCGCCAGTCGACGTGCCTCTGCCCGCTCCACAGCTGGTCAATCTCAATCCTTTCGATGTATTCCGCAATCGCTTCCATAGTACTTCCTCCTTGGTTCGCCGCGAAGTTACGCAATAATCACCATATCCCCACGCCAAGCCCCCGCAATCCTCTCCTGCGGACGTTGCCCAAAGTCTCGCTATGTCTTCGCCATCGTCCCGCTATGTCTTTGCCAACGCCTCGTGCGGTCGCCACGAAAACCCCGAAGGGGTTGCACATACCTGCCTCGTTCTTTGCTCGTGGCTAATATGGGTTGTACCTTCGGCACAATATTGGTCGTACCGACCAACCGGGGGTGTCGCTACGCTCGACCCTTGGCTACGCCTGTTATGCCCCTTCGGGGTTAGCCTTAACTCTATTCCGAAGCAACTTCTTCCTTTATGTTAGAGAAGTTTTTCCACTCGTCTGCCGAGGCGTATTTATCCTTCGAGCCTTCAGGCACGATGAGTATGCACTTATTGTAGGTGGTGAAGCTGAACACGGATGTCCCGTCGCATACGGGAGGTTCTGGGTTGAGGGAAATCACTTCTGTGAGGCTACTACAACCCTCGAACACCCCGTCTCCTATGCTCGTGACAGAGCTGCCTATCGTAACCTCGGTGAGGTCGGAGTTGTAGAAGAGGTATGCCGGTATCGTCTCGACGTTGTCTGCAATGATTGCTTTGGCAAGGCTCGTGCAACCATTAAATACAGGATAAGAAAACGAGCCCGTAGACGTGCAAGCTGTGGCTCTATAATCAACCATTTCTAGGGCTGTGCAATTATCGAACGCATACCACTCTATGCTCGTGACGGATTCGCCTATCGTCAACACTTTAAGGGCAGTGCAACCTGCGAACGCTCTTTGTCCTATGCTTGTCACGGAGTTAGGAATGGTCACTTCTGTTAGGCTGCTGCAATGATAGAATGCATCACTTTCTATGCTTGTCACGTCATAGGTTATATCATAGTATGTAACTGTTGTGGGAATGACGACAATGTCACTGCCGGTAACGCATCCATACACTGTAGCTGTAGCTGTTATGCCATTGTCGTAGAAGAAGTAGTAAATTCCATCTACAACATCGGAAGGTGGGCCATATTCAGGAACGCCCACCTTTATGTCGTCATCGTCAGAGCAAGAGACGAGCGCCATTGGTAGGGCTAAGACCATCAAGGTGAGGAGCGTCTTGAAGAATGTTTTTCTCATAATGGTATGTAGTTAATGGTTTATGGTTGGCGGCAACTCCGCTTATGCCTTTTAAGTGAAGCCCGCACTATCAGTCGCTACGGCTCTTCCATCATGTAGTCCGCCTCGTCGTCGGCTTGCTGCTCCTCGGGGAGGTGCTCGTCTTCGTCGATGTAGCTGTTGTAGAAGGGGTCGTCGGCGGTATAGTCCTCCTCGGGTGTCTCTTCCTCTTGTGTGTCCTGCTCGTCGACGTAGCTGTCGGTCTCCTCTTCCGTGTGCTCTTCGTAGTCGTCCGTTTCCTCCGTCTCGTCGGGCTCGTCGTAGTCGTCGTCGCCGCCTGTCTGCTGTGCCTCGAGCAGGCTGGGGTCTTTCTTTCGGGCGAAGATGGCCTCCGTCCATGTTCCCTTCACTATCTCGAGCGCCTCGAAGCCCTCGGCGAGCTTTCTCTTGTACGCCCCGCCGGAGGCGTGTATGCGGGCGGTTGGCAGCTGCAGTGTGCTTATGTCGAAGGCGCTTTCTATGATGGTGCGTGTTCCCTCGGGTATGGCTTCCCAGCCGCCGCCGAAGTTGCGGTCGATGAGTTCGAGCAGTGTCGCGACAGATATGCGTGAGATGTTGCCCGCGTTAAGGTCGGCGAGGCGCTTTATGGGCCGTTGCCTGATGGCTATGCGCTCGCCCTTGGGAGCGTGGCGGTTGAAGGTGGTCCACTCCCCGTTCTCGTACGTCTTGCGAGCCTTGGCGTCGTCCTTGCTGTAGTGTGCCACCTCGAAGGCGTTGCGTATGACGCCGAGCAGTTTCTCCTCGCTTTGGGCGAAGCCCTCCTTGGGCGATTCCTTTCTCCACAGCGAGGCTATCTGCCTGGCCTCCACGGCCCACACGTTATGGGCGTTGAGGTCGTAGAGCGACTCCACGGCTGCCGAGCCGCCTTTGCCTGTTTTCCTTGCCATCTGGTCTGAGTTACATTGTTAAGTGGGCTGCAAAGGTAGTGCAAGCGAGAGCAATAAGCAAGCAAAAGCGCAGCTTTTAGCTGGCGTTTGCCGAGCGCAGCCTTACCTTCGCTGAAAGCCAAGGTAGTGCAAGCGAGAGCAATAAGCAAGAAAAAGCGATTATTTGCTTTTCCCGCCAGAATTCACTATCTTCGCGGTGTGTTCCGATTATTCCGTCAGGAACACGCTCCAAAGGGGACATTAACGCCTGCGCAGGCATCGGGCAATGCCTCCGCAGGCAATAGGCGACACCTCCGCAGGCATCAGGCGTTACCACAAGTGGCATCAGCCGACACCACAAGTGGTGTAAGGCGTTACCACACGTGGTGTCGCCCGACTCTCAGCGTGCGTTGGGCTCACGACAAGCGTGCTTTAGGCCTGAGGCACGCTTGCGGTCGGCACACGCCTCGCTGGCCGCCGGCCGAACGCTTTCGAGGCGACGCCCTGAAGGCAGCGGGCGCGGCGCCGCCGG
>JAJPZF010000217.1 GCA_021204545.1 Prevotellaceae bacterium | reverse complement strand
ACTACTACCTGCACTGCGGCGGACACAGCAGCGGAGCAGGCGTGAGCGGCAGCATCGTGGGCTGGAGCATTGATGCCGCGGCAAGCCAGTGGTATCTCGTACCCGTTAGCGACGAGGACGCAGCGGAACTGATAGCCGCCTACGACGACTCCGACGAGAAGAGGTGGAACGACGCTCAGGACGTGATTGCCGACGCACTGGAGAAGATGACCATAGCCGAGGACATCCTCGTTGGGACTGACGGGCTTATCGAAAGTGCAGACCAGCTCAGCTCTCCCTACTCGCAGAATGACCTTGGCAGTGAAGATGGCGGCGGTCTTGAAACCCTGATAGACAATGATGCCTCCACCTACTGGCACTCCTACTATGACGGTGGCATTGTTGACGACGGCACGCACTACATCCAGGTGGAGCTTCCTGAGGACGAGGGAGAGCTTGTGTTCGTGTTCACACGCCGCTCTTCTAACAACGACCACATCCTCCTGTGGGGCGTGTACGGCACTAACGACGCTAACGCGGGCGAGGCTGAGAGCGACTGCTCGTATATAGCACAGATAAGCACACCGTTCGGCAGCAGCGGCGAGACCCTGACCTCCGACGTGTTCGACGCCACGGGCTATAAGTACCTGCGCTTCTATGCCGACGAGACAACGGGCTATGCCGACGGAAGCCGTGGCTACTTCCACTTGGCAGAGTTCCAGTTGTACACAGTGACCGTGAACCCGACCAGCCAGATGGTTGAGATGGGCAGCGTATACACTGACCTTGAAGCAGCAGTGGCAGCCGCTCAGGCAGAAGGCAGTGCTAACGACGGTCTCTCGAAGACTACCTACAACACCCTTATGTCTGCCTACGAGGCATTCATAGCAGCGTTCGTTGACCCGACAGAGCTTCGCACCGCCCTCAGCAACGCCGAGGAGGCAGTGGCAAGCGTTGTCACCGGCACTAACCCGGGCTACTGGAGCGCAGAGGACACCTCACTCAACAGCACCATAAGCAACGCTACCGCTTACGACGCGGCAGGCAAGTACACCCAGACAGAGAGCGACACGTACGTGACGCAGCTGAACGACGGAGTGGACAACCTGATGGCTTCAGCCATAGGCATACAGGAAGGCAAGTGGTATGAGATACGCTACGCCAGCGAGGACGAGATGACGGCACACAGCTGGTCGACCGGCAACGCCGTTAACGAGAGCTACAACTTCGACCTGCGCGACACGTACCTCTGCGTAGCCGACTTCGTGACCGAGGAAGGACAGGACGACGATGAGGTAGGAAGCATTGAGCCTCTCGGCACGAGTGCCCTGGAGGACGTATGCGTAGGGCAGCAGCTGCACTTCGCCGACAAGCAGATGGACATCTCGGACGAGGACGGCGCTAAGTTCCGCTTCGTGAACGTAGGCGACACAGCCTACATGATACAGAACAAGGCTACTGGCCTGTTCATCAGGGCAGCGGGCGAGACTGGCGCTGTAAGCCTTAGCGCTCACCCGACACTGTTCAACGTCAGCGCCATAGGCTACGGCGAGAACCTTATCTCTGGCGTGACCACCGACGGCGAGAACTGCAACAACCTGCACGCCCAGCTGGCTTACCAGGTGCTCGTCACATGGGCAGCCTCTGACCCTGGCACGAACAGCGGCCTGTACATAGAGGACACTGGCGAGGCAGTGGCAAGTGACTACGAAGGCACGAGCTTCAACATCGCAGTCGTTCCCGGCACCTACAACTTCTTCTGCTTCGGCACGGGCGTGACGGCAGAGGAAGGCACGATGTACGGTGTGCAGAGCGTAAGCGGCACGACGATTACCCTGAAGCAGATAGAAGGCAACAAGGCAGAGCCAGGTCAGCCGTTCGTCTTCGTCAATGGCACTTATGACGAGACCGAGACAGACGCGGAGGTCGTAAACTTCAGCCACGACTACACGGTTGCCGCGGAGGCACAGATAGTAGGCGAGATGGTTGGCGTGTACTATAGCGAGGAGATCGGCGCAGGCAAGGGCGTGGCAAGCGATGACGCCATCGTCGTTAGCACAAGCTCCTCGACCGAGACGGGCGACAACAGCGCCTACATCAGCACGTCATTCGAGACCGGCTCAGAGCTGACCATCGTGATAGACGCCGACGGCTACTTCGACAGCATCGAGGAGGCAGTGGCCGCCACCACACAGGCGGGCAACATCTACACCATCGACGGCAAGCTCGTGGGCAAGGGCGACCTCAGCAAGGTGAAGAGCCTGGGCAAGGGCATCTACATCCTGAACGGAGCCAAGATACTTGTTAAGTAAAGAATAGACCCTTTAGATTAACCCTGAACGGGAGCGCCCACCACAGTGAGTGGCGGGCGCTCCTTCATTTAGAGGAGATGTCGCGACAAGCTATGAGAGGCCGTGAGACATGTATTAGAGGAGCCGGGCAACCCCTCGCAAGGGGTTCAAGGCAACCCCTCGCAAGGGGTTCGGTTGGACCCCTCGCAAGGGGTTCCTTGACGACCCTAATAGAGGAGCGACGGCGACTTAAGGCTAAGCGCAACGATACACTAAGTATAACCATTAAATCGTGAACTAATGATAGAGTTTGTTATCAGAAAGAGGGTCCAGCAGGTCGGCGACCGCAAGGGCCAAACCGTCTACTTCGCAGTGCCCAAGACAGCAAGCCGCCTGCCGAGGGAGACAGTAGTGAGCCGCATTGTGCAGCGCACCTCGCTGGCGGCGGGCGACCTTTCCAACGCCTTCGTCAGCCTGGCGGAGGTGGTGTGCGAGGGCCTTAGCGACGGGCTCTGCGTGGAGCTCGGGGAGCTGGGCAGCCTGAGCGTGATAGTGCCGTCGAAGATGATGGACACGCCCGGGGAGGTGACCGTGGACGGCGCGCTGAAGAAGCCCAAGATAGTGTTCAACCCGACGAGGAAGATGCTCAAGGCACTGAGCGAGATAGCTCTGCGGATAGACCGGGGCTGAGGCAGGCGTTCCGCCAAGTCAGGGAACAGGTTGCCGCCAGGTCACGGAACGGACAGAGGACATGACCAGGGCGGGGCGTGGTGAGACGGACGGCTGAGAGAAAAAGACTGCGCTGTCGGGAGGAAAAGACTGCGCGGGCGTGGGTCAACGTCCCGCTATGTTTTTGGCAGCGTCTCGCTGTCGAAGCCCCGAAGGGGCTACGCAAATGCAACCCCTTCGGGGTTAATGTCCGTGTCCAAATCTAACGTCTCGGGCGGACGAGAAAAAAAGACTGTGCGGGTGTGTCCCGGGTTATCGCAGCAGCTCCCTTGCCGTTTCTATAAGGGAATCGTAGCCTTGCAGTGCAGCCACGCTGTCGAGCTGGCAGGGGATGTCAGGCTCTATGCCGAACTCAATCTGGTTCATTCTCGCGTCGAAGCTTGGAGACGCGCTGTAGCGCACCGCCCATCCGTTGGGCAGCTCGCTGGTGAAGGGCATACCGCTGCCTCCGCCCGTCTGGTCGCCGAGCACGGTCACGCCGGGGCACTCCCTGATGTCACGCGCGAAGAGGTTGCAGGCACTGTAGCACTCGCGGTTAGTCAGCACCACGACGGGCTTCTGCCAGCGCACTCCCTGGGAAGGCTCAAGCCATTCCTCCTGCGCGGGTGCGAAGTCGCTGTGCCCCGTTCCCGTTTTGTATGTGGTATAACCAACAAGGATTCGCTCGTTGGTGAAGTGGCTCGCCAGCCGCTCGGCGTAAGTAAGCTCGCCGCCCGTGTTGCCTCTCACGTCGAGGATAAGCCCGTTCGTGGTGCGCAGGTAGTAGAGCATCTCGCTGATGTTCCCCTCGCCGATGGCAGAGGAGAAGCTTTCGCAGACCACGTAGCCCGTGTTGTCGTCGAGAATCTTGTATGCCAGGCCAGAGGCGAGACGGTAGTCCGTGCCGAGGTAAGCGGCGCGCAGTTCAGCGTCCCAGTTCTTGGGATAGTCCTCGAACCAGCTCCAATATCTCGCCACGTTGCCGGCGGAGTAGAGGTTGACATGCCCGTCGTGCAGCTCCGAGAGCATATCCGTCAGCACCTCGAACAGCTGCTCGCTCGTCATCCCGTCGCTGAGGCGGGCGCGGTAGCGTGCGTGCACCTCGTCCCAGTCAAGCCCGAGCGTCTCCGCCTTGTAGTCGAAGAAGCAGTAGCGCTCGTCGATGATGCTCCAGAGCGCCTCGAAGTTCCCCTCGGGTGTGTTGCTGAGGTTCTCCTCGTCCACGCAGGAGGTCACGCCAATTAATATAAATATAAGGTATAGGAGCCGCTTCATCTCATTCTGTTTTCTTGCGTTGCCTTAGGAAGGTCCAGCCCACGAGCAGGTAGCGAGAGTACTGGTGTTGGCGCAGGTGGTGCGGTTTGCTTTGCAGCAGGTCGCTTGCGTAGCCAAGGGTCACCGCTTGCTTTCTCACGGGAATGCTCACGGTGAGGCGCTGTCGCAGTGAGAGGGCGTTGCCCGGGTGCGTGGCGATGATGTTGTGGTCGTAGTTGCCCTGCGAGAAGATGTTGTAGTAGCTCTGCCCGAACTGTGGCGAGAACATGCAGCCGAGCAGCGGCAGGGAGGCTTTGTAGTCGAAGGTCAGGCGCCGTTTCTTTATGCGCAGTCGGTAAGTCCCCCCGACGGTGGCGGAAAGTCTTGCCCCGGCCCTTGCCTGCGCCGGGTTGTTGGAGTTGCGTGTGTTGTAGAGAACGCCGAAGTCAGTCCCCACAAGTCCTCCCGCTGACAGTGAGAGCCCCGGCGCGAGGTTGCGCCAGTTGTAGCTCCACCCAGCGTCGAAGCGTGCGGCGCCAGCGTGTTCGTTGGCGGTGCCAGTGGGGTTCTTCGTGTAGGAGTACTCTATCTGTGTCTGCGTCTCGAACGAGACGCGTGGCTGCCTCGCCAAGGTCCTTAGCGTGCGGTTGCTCAGTGAGAACTGCGGCCCTGTGTAGTCGAGCGGCGAGAGGTAGGTGTCATATTGGTTGGCTCGCCCGAAGCCGAAGAGTGTTGTCCGCTCGCTTTGGGCGTAGCCGCTTAGGCAACAGAGCGAGAGAGCAAGGGTTATCGGAAGCCGGGCTCGCATTACTCAAACAGGTGCAATTGCCCGGTCAGCTCGTCCCTCAGCTCGTCGTCCGACTTCTCTCCCGCAAGGTCCTGCGGGGTCTCTTCCTTCTCTTCGTCAGTCTCTGCCGAGCTTTCGCTCACCTCCGGCTCAGGCTCGCGGGCGGGCGGCAGTTCCGTGACGCTCTCCACGGCGAGTGTCGTGAGCCGTTTGCCCTTTGCCTTGAAGCCTTTCACGGCGACGAACTGCTCTGCGTCCACTTCCATTGGCGGGCGCTCGGTCTCGGCGAATGAGATCTGCAGCAGAGGGTAGGGCGTGTCAGTGAGCAGAAGCATCCGGTTCGACGGGTTGTCGCCCATGATTTGCTGGTGGCGGGCTGAGGCCTCCTGCAGGGAGAAGCGCTTCAGGTAAGCGAAGCCCTGCTCGGAGTCGAGCAGGCAAAGCGTCCACGTCTTCCTTGGGCCAGCCTTCTCGATACGTAGGATATTGTCCTCGTAGTGGTTGTTCGTGTCGAAATTGCTTGTGTAGAACTCGCCGTTTCTCAGTATGACGAGGATGCGGTCGTCGCTGTTGAACTCGCCGAGATACTGGCCTATGGAGTCGTAGTTAAGCCGTTTCACGTCGTTGTCGAACCACACTTGCCGTCCGCCAAGCGTGCTTGCGCCGTGGCTCTTGAGAGAAATGCGGGCCACTGGCGCTTTCGTGAGGAGGTTTCCCACGGCCTGTCGGCTCTTGATAGCCACGTCGGAGAAGTCCTTGTCGAAGCTTAGCTTCTTGCCTCTCGCCAGCGTGGGCCTGAGGGTCACCCTGACGACTTCCGCCTCGCCGTTGGGGTTGGCGGTGAAGTAGCGCACGAGGCTGCCCGGCTTTCCCTGTGTGAGGTCATATTCGCGGTCGCGCACCACGGCGGTGACGGTGAAGCGCTTGACGAGTGTCTTGCCGTTCTTGCCGTCGGTGTAGGCTACGTTGTAGACAGTTCTTGTGTCTCCCCTCTTGAAGACGGCTACGTGTATGAGTTCCGCCTTGCGCTTTTCCGCGCGGCTTCGCTCAGTCTCGCCCACGAACAGCTTGTCGGCTATGTGCGTTATCTTGTAAGTGCCGTTGCGCCAGAAGAGGATGACGTCGTCGATGTCGGAGCAGTTGCACACGAACTCGTCCTTCCTGAGGCTTGTGCCTATGAAGCCCTCCGCCCGGTTTATGTAGAGTTTCTGGTTGGCCTCCACGACGGTTGCGGCAGTTATCGTGTCGAAGTTCTTTATCTCCGTCAGCCGCGGGTGCTCTGGGCCGTATTTCTCCTTAAGATATCTGAACCAGTCGGCGGTCACTTCCGTCATGTTCGCCAGCTCTTTGTCTATCTGTCTCATCTCCGCCTTTATGTGTGCGATGAGTTCTTTCACCTTGTCTTTGTTGAAGCGCAGTATGCGCTGCATTTTTATCTCGAGCAGGCGCAGGATATCGTCTTTTGTGACATCGCGCACCATCTTCGGGCGCCACGGGGCGAGCCGCTTGTCAATCCACTCGCACGCCTCGTCGTTGCTCTTCGCGTCCTCGAAGTTCTTGTCCTTGTATATGCGCTCCTCGATGAATATCTGCTCAAGCGTGGCGAAGTGCAGGCTTTCCGTCAGCTCCGCCCGCCTTATGAGGCGCTCTTTTCTCAGCAGGGAAAGTGTGGTGTCCACGTTGTTGCGCAGCACATCGCTGACGGAAAGGAAGCGAGGCTTGCGGTCTTCGATGACGCAGCAATTGGGCGAGATGCTCACCTCGCAGTCGGTGCAGGCGTACAGGGCGTCGATGGTCTTGTCGCTGCTCGCCCCGGGCGTGAGGTGAATCAGTATCTCCGCCTTCGCCGCCGTCAGGTCTTCCACCTTGCGCACCTTTATCTTTCCCTTCTCCGCCGCACGGAGTATGCTGTCGACGAAGGTGGAGGGCTTCGAGGCAGTGCCTGTTGTCTTGCCGTAAGGTATCTCGGTTATGGCGAGGGTGCGTGTGTCTCTTTTCTCAATCTTCGCCCTGACCCTGACGGAGCCTCCCCGCTGCCCGTCGTTATACTTGCCCACGTCGATGCTGCCGCCCGTGGGGAAGTCGGGCAGGAGGCGGAAGTCCTCGCCGTGCAGGTAGCTGATGGCGGCGTCGCATATCTCGGAGAAGTTGTGCGGGAGTATCTTGCAGTTCAGCCCCACGGCTATGCCGTCAGCCCCTTGTGCAAGCAGCAGGGGGAACTTGACCGGCAGTGTGACGGGCTCTTTGTTGCGCCCGTCGTAGGAGAGTTTCCACTCGGTTGTCTTGGGGTTGAACACCACGTCGAGGGCGAACTTGCTAAGTCTTGCTTCAATATAACGGGCAGCCGCGGCGTCGTCTCCCGTGATGATGTTGCCCCAGTTGCCTTGGCAGTCAATAAGGAGTTCCTTCTGCCCGAGCTGCACCAGTGCGTCCTTAATGCTTGCGTCGCCGTGGGGGTGGAACTGCATGGCGTGCCCCACGATGTTGGCCACCTTGTTGTAGCGCCCGTCGTCGAGGCGCTTCATCGTGTGCATAATGCGTCGCTGCACGGGCTTGAAGCCGTCGCCTATGTGAGGCACTGCGCGCTCGAGGATGACGTACGAGGCGTAGTCGAGGAACCAGCTCTGGTACATCTGCGGCAGGTGCTGCGTGATGGCCTCTCCCCGCTCAGTGTCAGTCTCCTCCGCTTGTGCGTCTATGGTGATACCCTCGTCCATAATTTCTGCGCGAAGTTAGGCAATTCCCTTCAAAAAGCTAAGGGGCGTGGCTTTGTATGTCGTGAGAAATATCTAACTTCGCCCCCGATTTCTAACCGACAAGAAGCAGAGAATTATGGAGAGACAGGAAGATGTTTTCAAGAAGATAGTGGCGCATTGCAAGGAGTACGGCTTCGTGTTCCCCTCGAGCGACATCTACGACGGCTTGGGCG
>JAJPZF010000239.1 GCA_021204545.1 Prevotellaceae bacterium | reverse complement strand
CTCTACCGCAAAAGGGGTAATACCTCTACCGCAAAAGGGGTAATACCTCTACCGCTAAAGGGGTAATACCTCTACCGCAAAAGAGGTGTAGACCCCTTTCGCGGAGGTGATCAGACCCTTCCGGCCGTCTTTTCCTGCCATTCGCTTGCATCGTGTGTGTATATTCCCTAAGTTCGCGGACACAGAAGCACTTAACTTAAACACTTACCTTACTATGAAAAAGCTTATCTCACTCTTTCTCTTGACCGTCCTCTGCGCCGCCGCCAAGGCAGACAACTGGATGAAGGACCTGCCCGACGACACACCAGTCTGCCTCGTCTCCATACCCGGAACGCATGACTCAGCCACTGGTTACGGCTTCACTGGAGTTGTCGGAACCCTTGGGGGTGGTACTTATGCCACTACGCAGGACAAGAACATATCAGAGCAGTGGGCACTTGGCGTTCGGGCTTTCGACTTCCGCCCTGCCGTCAACAGCAGCAGTAAGCTTGTTCTATGGCACGGTGTATGTCAGACAAAGGAGTCCATCGCCGACGCCTTCCAGCTCTTGCACGACTCCTTGGAGGCAAACCCAACGGAGTTCGCTGTCATCCATCTGAGGCACGAGACTGATGCCTACAGCTCCCTTAACAGCAACAGCAACAGCAAATACGAGGAGAGTTATGAATCTCTGCTGAGCTCGGCTATGGAGACGTACCCTGACATGTTCGTGGACTACCGCCGAGACCTCACCGTGGGCGATATGAGGGGCAAGGCTCTTGTACTCTACCGTGACTCATACACCACCGCCCCCACTGGCGGCATTATGTCTAACTGGCCAGGGGACAGCCGTGAATGGAGCGCACAGACCGCAGTGACAGTGCAAGGCGCAGGCTCGGGGTCCAACGCCAAGGGCAGGATACATGCGCAGGACTACTCCGACTCAAGCGAGGACGGAGGCTTAGGCTACAAGGTGGCAGCCGTGGACACCATGCTCAACTACAGCACGACCCACTACGCCTACAACAAGATGAGGAACGTGTGGGTGTTCAACTTCGCCTCCGCTTACTCCGAAACGGGTACTCTGGCGGGATATACCTTGTCTAAGTCCGACGGCTACCGAGAGAACGCCTCCTACACCAACAAGGCTATCGTGGACTACCTCTCCTCCCACTCAGGACCGACGGGCATCATCCTTGCCGACTACGTAGGAGTGGACACGTCCAACAAGTACTCCACCAACGGGCTGTCCCTCGTGAACGCCATCATAGACAACAACTTCAAGTACCTGCCCACGGAGGAGGAGGCAGTGGACGAGAGCGACATAACCGACCAGCTCGGGGCGACGGTAGACGCCTCTGACGGAACGACGGGCTGGACAACAAGCAACATAGGCACGATGAGCAGCCAGCACTGGAGCGACGACCCCTCGGACTCCTACTTCGAGATGTCGGGCAGCCTTTATAGCTCTGCCACCAAGTGGACAGCCACGATGACGAAGACCATCAGCGTTGAGAACGGCTTGTACCGCCTCAAGGCAGCGGGCAGAAGCAGCTCGGGCGCACTCTGCACGATTGACCTGAACGGCACGTCCTACTCCTTCCCTGCCCAAGGCGACACGGGCGGCACGATGGACATAGACGGAGTGGAGTGGGAGAGCCTCGCCATAGGCAAGGCTGCTGGAGCTACCTTCGCCAACAACGGCGCAGGCAGAGGCTGGAGATGGGGAAGCGTTGACGCTCTTGTGACTGACGGCAAGCTCGCAGTTACCATTACCCTTCAGAACACCTCAGGCTCTGCCTCCCAGTGGGCTTCGATAGACGACATACAGCTCTACTACCTCGGCGCAAGCACCGAGGCGCTCGACGACCTGATAGAGCAAGCCTCGGAGCTCAACACCACAGCCAACCTTGGCGACGGCTTGTTCCAGTTCCCCACAACAGTGGCTTCGAACCTTGCCACAGCCCTCGCCACCGCCAAGCAGGTGGACGAGAACCCCGACGCCACGCAGGACGAAGTGAACGAGGCACTGCTCGCCCTTCAGACTGCCTACGACACCTACACCTCCACGCCTCTCAACCAGCCTGAGGAAGGGCAGCTGTACAATATCATAAAGGACAACCCAATCTCCTTCCACACCGACCAGACCGCCACGGGAGGCTACGCCTTCGACTGCGAGGCAGCCGTCGACCCGCTCCGTGGGCAGGCGTTCAACTTCAACTCCACAGGCAAGCAGGACTGCTACACCATCTCCTTCACAGGCACGGACGGCAAGACGCACTACCTCTTCAGCGACAAGGTAGCCGCCCTCTCCACCGACTCGGCAACTGTCTTCCAAGTGAAGGCTACCACGGAGGAAGGCTCGTGGGACATCGAGGGACTGGCAAGCGGCTTGAGCTTCAGCGAGGCAGAGCTTGTGACTGTGACTCCCGTGCTTGAGGCAGACACCTTGGGCACCGTCATCCTTCCCTTCTACAGCTCGCTGCCCGAGGGTGTGACGGCTTACTCGTGCGCCGCCTTGCAGGACGACGGAGAGACGCTTAACCTCGTGAAGGTGAGCGCACTGAAGGCTAACACTCCTTATATTATATGCTGCCCATCGGGCGAGGCTCCCACCTTCGAGGGAGCGGGCACGTGGCACGACTCGTACTCCCTCCAGTCGGGGCTGCTGACGGGCACGCTTGAGGAGACCAGCCTTGGGCAGGGCTCTTACGTGCTCAGTACCGACGACGAGGGAACGCCCGTCTTCAGCCTCGTCACAGGCGAAGGCGAGACGCTCGCAGCGTTCCAGTGCAGCCTTAGCCTCACGGACACCGAGACCCTGCCCGACGTGCTCTACATCGTGCTGCCCGACAATGCTGAGTACGAGGCAGCCCTCGCGGCAGCCCAGGAAGAGGCTGAGGAGGACATCAAGCTGACCACCACCGCCAAGGAGGCTCTGGAGGCAGCCATCTCCGATAACACCTTCGCAGAGGATTCCACACCAACAGCAGCTGATTACGAGGCTGCCACCACCGCCCTTAACGAGGCTGTTGCGGCAGCACAAGAGAGCGTGACGCAGCTCCTTGCCGACTATGACGATGCCATCGCAGCGGCAGAGGCAGCCGTGGAGACCTACGACTACGAAGAGCAGAAGCAGGCAGTGCAGGCTCTCATCGACACCTACACCTACACCGACACAGCCCTTGACGAAGCCACAGGCGACCAGATAGAGGCAGCCATCACCGCCCTTAAGGACTTCGACGCGACCGCTATCGAAGCCATAGGCGCGGAGGCTGAGGACGACGAGGCCGTCTACACCCTGCAGGGCGTGCGCGTAAGCAAGCCGACGAAGGGCATCTACATCAAGGGCGGCAAGAAGGTCATCGTGAAGTAACCTCCCCCTCCCCTTAGCATCGACCTATAACGACAGCCGTGAGCCTCCCCCAAGGCTCACGGCTCTCTTTTGCTGTCCCCACTATACCCACGCCGCAATCCCTACGCCTACGTGTCGAGGAGACTTCACTGAGCCCTCCCAAGAGGCTTCACCGAAGCCTCCACGGAGACTCCGACGGAGCCTCCACAGAGACTCCGACGGAGCCTCCGCGGAGAGTCCGACGGAGCCTCCCCGACAATGAGCTAATGATCGTTGCGGAAAGTCACAAGAAAGGCCACACCCTCTGTGGGTATGGCCTTTGTCTCGCTTAGTTAGATGCTACGGCAAGCTTACTGCCAGGCGTCTCCCTCCCAAGTCTGTAGGCGGATGTTCCCGGGCTTCCACTTGTCCTTCGGGGCAGGCTGCTCGTCGGGGTAGCCGATGGCTATGATGTTGAGCGGCACGAGGTTGTCGGGCAGCCGCAGCAGCTCCCTCATGAACGCGACACGCTCCTCTAAGGGGTGCACGCCGCACCACACTGCCCCAAGCCCAATGGCGTGGGCGGCGAGCAGGAGGTTCTCCGTGGCTGCCGATGCGTCCTGCACCCAGTAGTCCTGCCCCTCACCCAGGAAGGTGCTGTCGAGGTCGCCGCACACCACGATGGCGAGCGGGGCGGAGGAGAGCATCCTCGTGGTTTCAATCCTTGTCGGCACGCTGTCGAGGATGCTGCGGTCGGTGATGACCACGAACCTCCAAGGCTGCAGATTGCCCGCCGTAGGGGCAGCCATAGCGGCTCTGAGCAGGGTCTCCACAGTGTCACGCCCCACCTCCTGCGGGGTGAAGGCACGTATGCTGGTGCGCGTGGCGATGGTTGTAAGTGTCTCCTCCGCTGGGGAAGAGGAATGCCTTGATGAGCACGCCACCACGACAAGGCACAGCAGCGCGATAGTAATGTTCTTCATATCTGTTTAGATTAATGTGTTTCTCTTGGCTCTTAGCTTGAGGCTACGCCCTTACCACGTGCTCAGGTGGAAGGCAAGCCCTTCATTCTTCTTCGGCTCATCGCTGAAGAACCACTCACCGAACTTGTTCAGCTTTGGCACTCTTGCCCGCAGCTCCGCCCACTCCTCAGGCGTTCTCTTGTGCGGCTCACGGTTGATGTCGTTCACTTTCTCCTTCTTCATGTCGCTCTTGTCTTTAAGTATTTAAGGCGGAACAAGCGCCCCGACCCTTTCGTCGCAGGCGCTTGCCCTTGGGGTGGTTAGTGGGATTCGAACCCACGACATTCAGAACCACAAACTACAATTGAAGCGCCTGCCGTATCCGTTGTCGCTTGCATTCTTCTCTCTCTGATTTACTCTTTGGTTAAACAATGGCTAAACAATTTAGCGTTTGTGCGCCTTGTCTCCGCATACGAAGTTACGGTTTTCCCTCTCACTTCCTTCTCTTCCGCCCCTTCCCGCGGGGAGCGGGGTCGACTGCCGCCGCCCTCTCCCACTTGTCCCTGGCCTTCCCCCTCTCGTTCTCGTGCAGGTCCAGACCGTACCTCACGTACCTGTGGAAGAGGTGGTCGGAGCTCACCAGCTTTGTCCTGTCCGATATCGCCTGCGCTATTATGAGGCGGTCGAATGGGTCTCTGTGGTCGCTGTAGAGGGGCAGCCGCTCCTCCTCCCTCACGTGTTTCTCCGTGACAGGCTCCACCGTGACGTTGATCCTCGCCAGCTGGTCGATAACGCTCTCGCCGTCGCGCCACTTCTTCTTCCTCTCCAGCCTGCCCTTGAGGATGAGGTCCACGAGCTCGTGCGCGCTGGCGGCGGAGGTGAACAGGGCGTTGGCGGGGTCGTAGAGCAGCTCCGCCGTGTCTCTGTCTATGCGCCCGTCCTCGCCGTTGAGCAGGAAGATGAGTATGTTCGTGTCGAGGTACAGCCTCATCTCATCACGGCTTTCCAGTCCTTGACGACCAGGTAGCCCTTGTCGGGGTCGTCGCTGAAGAACCGCTTGGCGGCCTCCGTCAGCTCGCCGGGGAGCTTCGCCCGCAGGGCGGCCTTCTCCTCGGGGGTCCACTTTGTTCCTTCGTTCTCTTTTTTCATATTGAGCTCAAATTAAAGGTTAGCACATCTATATCGCTCTCTCACGCGAAGTTACGGCTTTTCCCCGAGCTTGCGCTCCAGCAGGCCGATAAGCCTGTCTATCTGCTCCTGCTGCCTGTTGATGATGGAGACGAGCTTCTCCGTGCCGACAACAGTCACCTTGTCCCTCCCAACGTTGTCGCCGCTCACCGTGCTCTGCCGCTGAGTGTTGCCCTCGCCGCACAGCATCTCGCCCTCGCCAGTGAGTAGCCACTCCTTGCTTATCTGTGGGAATGCAGATGAAAGTTTAAGGGCGAACATCTCGGAAATCCTTTTCGTACGTCCTTTTTGAATGTCATAAATGAGCTGAGGACGCTCGTATCCGAGTGCCTCGGCAAGTGCAGACGGACTCATCTGTAAATAAGCCAGTACTTCTTTTAGTTTCTCTTGTGCATTCATCATAGCACCTATTTTTATCTTTACTTAAAATTTATCTGCATTTTCTTTGCAGTTCATTAAATTCTTTAATACTTTTGCACCGTCGAAGTGACACTAACGCTGCCAATCACCTTGTGAGAGGGCGGTGTCAGAAGGGCAAATTTACTAAATAGTAAGCACACTATAGGTATCAAGGACACTAAATAACCACTGGCATGAAGACAACGACCCAGAAGATCAACAAGGGCCACTCGTTCCGCAGGGGATGGGGGCAGCTCAGGGTGAAGGACACCCGCAGGTGCAGGGAGCAGCTTATGGCGGCGTTCGGCATCACGACGCTGCCATCGTTCACGAACCGCCGCATGGGCAGGGGGAGGCTCACGGTGGAGCAGAAGGAGGAGGTGCAGAGGATATTCCTCCAGTACGGCATCTATGACGTTTGGGGGGACGAGGAATGAAGGCGGTGACGGCGATGACGGCGCAGGAGGCTGTGAGCCTCATCAGGGAGTACGACCGCAGGACGTTCGACCCCTCGTGGGCGACGGACAGGGAGAGCCCCTTCGAGGACTACTGCCGCAGGAGCTGCGTCACTGAGCCGTTCTTCGAGCGCTTCCTGAGGCACAGGATGCTGGAGAGGAGGACGGTTGACAGCCGGGACGGGGAGACGTTGACGCGGTTCAGGATCAGCTCGATGCACTACACCCGCTACGGCACGTTCCTGCTGAGGGGAACGCCGCTCGCGGAGCGGCACGGGGCCGACCTCGACCTCCAGGACATGGAGGACCTGCTGCTCACCGGCAGGACGAGGGAGATGCCGCGCGTGCCGCTGGGCGGCGACGCGTGCCGGGTGACGTACAGCCTCGTCGGGACAGGGAAAGACTGAGAAATGACGAACTATAACAACTCACACACTATGACACACGAGAGAATCAGCAGGAAGGAGTGTTGCCGCAGGATAGCGGAGCACGTCCGCATGAGGGAGTGGGAGGACGAGTTCTCGCCCGACTTCCCGATCACGCTCAGCGCGGTGTTCACCAGATACCTCAGGGGCTGCTCGATAGTGTATAACAGCCGCCACCTCGGCAAGACCTTCCCCTACCTGTGGGGGCATTTCGAGGTGGGCTGGGCCTCGTTCAGGGCGGAGAGCCGCAGGGTGACCCTGGCCAACCTCGCCCCCGCCGAGAGCGAGGACGACACAAGGGCGCGCCGCGCGCTCACGCTCAGCGACGACGAGCTTAGGGCGCTCATAACGAACGGCAGGGTGGCTGTGTACAGCCCCAAGACCTCCGACGAGACGTACATCACGCTGACCGAACCGTCCCCCAACGGGGCGACAAGGGAGGCGATAAGAAGAAACCTCAGGCGCGACCTCGCGATCGACGCCAAGACGCTCAGGCCATGCCTCGCCGAGCAGCAGTAGAGACCGCGCACGGGGAGCTGAGGGACATCGTCATCAGCGACTCGCAGCTGAGGGACATCATAATGCCCCTGGTCAGGGACGGCTACAGGGCGGGCTACGCCGCCTGCCTGAAGCTCTACGAGCCGGAGGGGGACGAGATACGGAAGACCAGGATCACCGAGTTCCTCAAAAGGAACGGGCTCAGCCGCAAGGACTTCCTCCAACTGGAGAGGGACGGCTATATCAGGGCGTACCGCAAGGGCGAGGGGGAGAAGTCCCCCCTGCTCTACTCGAGGAGCGACGTGCTGAACGCCTTCCACATACACGTCTGGGTGAACCCCGCGGACAACACGGTGGCGACGTGGAAGCTCCGTGAGCGGCTCGAGGTGCTGGGCGTGGACTGGCAGAAGAGCCCCAAGACGCAGACGAGGGAGGAGATGAGAAAGCTGGAGGAGACGCGCAAGCGGAACAACGAGCTCTCGAGGGAGTGGAGAAAGAGGAAGAGGCTTGAGGACGCGAGGAAGACCGTCCGCCAGGCGGAGCTCAGGGAGAGACGCAAGCAGAAGAGGCTGGAGCAGGCTCAGCTCCTCTTGCAGCTGCGGGAGCAGGCCCTGAAGCCCGCCATAGAGGAGCGGGAGACCCCCACGAGTGGGGGTGTGGAGACCCCCACGAGTGGGGGTGTGGAGACCCCCACGAGTGGGAGTGTGGA
>JAJPZF010000189.1 GCA_021204545.1 Prevotellaceae bacterium | reverse complement strand
CACTCCACGTTCAACTTCATTCCGGACAGCGAGGAGAGGAAGGTCAACTACATCAGACAGAAGGTGAGGGAGAAGCAGGAGGCCCTGGCCAGGATCAAGGACGAGAGACAGCGCGCCAGGATCCAGGCCCAGATCGACGCCCTGAACGGCCAGGCGGACGCCGGCGCCGTGAATGACGGCGGAAAGGACACGGACAGGGACATAATGGTCGAGGTGATGCGTCCCGTGTCGGCCAACGGTCAGAGAAGGGGAGGAATCTCCGTGCAGAACGCCGAGACGAACGCCAAGAACGCCCTCGACCGCAGGACGGACGACGTGGAGGACTTCGACCAGATGGAGATCGACGCGCTGCTGATCGACGAGGCCCACAACTACAAGAAGCTCGGCGGCGAGACCGCGCTGGCCCAGAGCGTCAAGGGGGTCGACCTCGGGGACAGCCAGAGGTCGCAGGGACTCTACCTCAAGGCACGGGCCGTGATGGAGAAGAACAACGGCCGCAACGTCATATTCGCCACCGGCACGCCGATCAGCAACACCGCCGCCGAGGTGTGGAACTTCATGCGCTACCTCATGCCGGAGGAGGCTCTGGACGAGTACGGCATAAGGTACTTCGACGACTTCGTGAACAACTTCGGCAACATAGACAAGGACTTCGAGTATACCACGAGCGGCAATCTGAAGGAGGTCACGAGGTTCAGGGGGTACGGCAACCTGCCGGAGCTCGCGCGCCTGTGGACGTCGGTGGCCGACATCGTGCTGAACAGGGACCTCGTCAAGGACAACGTGGAGGACAAGAGACCGCAGGTGGAGGGAGGAAAGCCCAGGGACGTGTTCCTTCCGCAGAACGGCTCGCTCATGTCCGTGATGGACTACGTGAGGAAAAGCTTCGACTGGTACGAGCACCTCGAGCCGTTCGAGAGGTACAAGAACAAGACACTGCCCGGCAAATGGTACAACATGGCCCAGGGGGCCGCCGTGGACGCGAGGCTGGTGTGGCCGAAGGCGAGGGACGAGAAGGACAGCAAGACCAACGAGACGGTCAGGCTGACGCTCGCCGACCTCAAGGAGACCGAGAGGTACAACGGCACCGTGGCGATCTTCTGCGACAGGATCCAGAACCCCAAGACCGGCTTCAACCTCTTCGAGGACATAAAGGCCAAGCTCGTCAAGGGAGGCGTGCCGGAGAACCGGATCGCCATCATAAAGTCCGGGATGAGCAACAAGGAGAAGATCTTCGAGAAGGTGAACTCCGGCGAGATAAGGGTCGTGATGGGATCGACCTACACCCTCGGCACCGGCGTGAACATCCAGGAGAGGCTGCACACGCTGATCCACATGGACGCGCCGAACCGCCCGATGGACTACACGCAGCGCAACGGGCGAATACACCGCCAGGGCAACCTGCACAAGGACATGGGCATTCCCATACGGATCATACGCCTCGGGATCGAGGACACGCTGGACAAGACCGCATACCAGAGGCTGGAGTTCAAGGCCGCCTTCATCGACAGCCTGATGAACGTCGAGCCGCTCCTGACCAACAACGGCAAGGCCGTGCGCGTGATCAACGCGGAGGCGGACGAGCTCCAGAACTTCGGCAACACCAAGGCCAGCCTCTCGGGCAACCAGTACGCGGTGCTCCAGTCCCGCGCCAAGAAGAAGGTCGACTCGCTGAGGATGGACAGGGAGAGGTGGAAGTTCCGGCAGTCCTACGTCACCGAGACGATCCCGAAGAAGGAGAGGGGGATAAGGCTGGTCGGCGACCGGGTCGCGGCCGACGGGAAGGCCCTGGAGGAGGTCGGAAGGCGGTTCCCCGGCGGGACGGCCAGGGAGATAACCATAATGGGCAGCAAGGCCGCCATAGGATCCGATCTGTCCGACATCTTCACCGAGCACAACAAGAAGATACTGCGGGCCTCGAAGGACCTTCTCAACGACCGCGGGTGGAACGCCGAACGGAAGGAGCGGGACATTATCGAGGCGGACGGTCTTAAGTTTGAGGTGACGACACAGCTCAGGAAGAGGTATGTCCACGACCAGTTCGGCTCCGGGGTGACGGCCGGCCGCGAGATGACGTATTCGTGCCCCGACCTCGGGCTCAAGGACGTTCCGGTCAAGAGCGGGCTGATCCGTGTGGCCGTGGAGGACATACTTCAGAACGTCGTGACGGGAAAGACGTTCGAGGATCGGATCGCGCGCGGGAAGGAGTGGATCGAGAGCGAGAGAAGGGAGATCGCGACGCTGAAGGACGAGGCGGGCAAGCCGTTCGACAAGGAGGACGAGCTGATACAGGCCGAGTCGGACTATGAGGAATACACGCAGAAGATGATCGAGGAACAGAAGGAGATCGACGCGAGGGAGGCCGCGAGGAGAGGCAACGGACAGAGCCAGCCGGTCGAGATCAGCGACATCAACATGGACTTCGGCGACGACGAGCCGGGCCAGCTCCGGCGCGAGGGCCCCGCCGAGACTCCGGTCCGCGACGAGTCGGAGCTTTCGTCCCACGCCATGACGCGGTCGATGGAGCGGACCGCGAGGGACATGGCGGACCGGCTGCACCTCGGCAATGTGGAGATCCTGACCGACACCTCCTCACTGTCCGACGACCTGATGAACAGCAGGGGCTTCTACGACACGAAGACCGGAAAGATCACCATAGTCGTGCCCAACCACGAGGACAGCGATGACGTCGCCAAGACCGTCCTGCACGAGGCGGTGGCCCACTACGGACTGAGGCAGATGTTCGGAAGGGACTTCTCGAGGTTCCTGCGCGACGTCTACGAGAGCGCGCCGCTGGAGGTGAGGCGGAAGATCGCCGAGGAGACCGCGAACAACGGCTGGAACATAGGCCACGCCACGGAGGAGTACCTCGCCTCGCTCGCCGAGGAGGAGAACTTCAAGAAGGCCGGCAGCCTGTGGAACAGGATCAAGGGCTTCTTCCGCGACATGCTCCGCAGGATCGGGCTTCTCGGAAAGAGGCTCACCGACAACGACCTGCGCTACATCCTCTGGAAGTCCTACCAGAACCTCAGGGGCAGAAAGGGCGTCGTCGATCAGGCGAACGACGTGGCCATGCAGGACAGGCTCCAGGTCGGCGAACACGACAGGGACGAGATCCTCCGGAGGAGGCGGGACAGCTTCCCGAACTACGAGAAGGCCCTCGCCCGCGACAGGTACGAGAAACGTGTCAGTTCCGGCTGGTACCAGAGCGTCGAGGCTATGCAGGACAGCATGAGGGGACTGATGGAGGCGATGGAGGCGATAGTCGGAAAGAGGAAGGGCAGGCACATCGAGGACATCGAGGGCTTCGAGAACCCGTATCTGGGGGAGAACCGCCTGAGCAGCGTCAACGAGGCCGAGACCGAGGCGTTCAGCCGGCTCGTGTTCAGGCCCATGCTCAGGGAGGTCGCCGGGCTCGCCCGCAACAGGGCCGAGCGCCAGACGCTCATCGACTACATGATGGCCAAGCACGGACTGGAGAGAAACGTCTACATGGCGGAGAGGGACGCGAAGGCGTTCGTCAACGGAAAGATAGCCGAAAAGGAGGGTCGGCTGCAACGCGGACTGTCCGAGGACGAGAAGAAGGAGATGTACGAAAGATACTACCCGAAGGAGTATGAGAAGAACCGCAAGCGGGACTACGCGGGACTCACCGCCCTCACCGACATGGAGGAACTTCCGCACGCGGAGGACGAGGCCCGCGACATGGTGAGGAAGTACGAGGAGAGACACGACACCAAGGCCCTCTGGGAGAAGGTGAACGCCGTGAACGCGGCGATCCTCTCCAAGGAGTACGAGTGCGGGATGCTCTCGAAGGACACCTACGACAAGATAGGCGGAATGTATAAGTGGTACATACCTCTCAGGGGATTCGACGAGAGGACCGCCGAGGACAGCTACGCCTACCTCGGACATCCCGACAGCGCGTTCAACGCGCCGATACGGGCCGCGCGGGGCCGCAGCTCCAAGGCGGACGACCCGCTGGCGACCATGCAGCAGATGGCCGAGAGCGCGATCAGCCAGGGCAACCGCAACAGGCTCGTCAAGCAGAAGTTCCTCAACTTCGTGATGAACCACCCGTCCGACCTCGTCTCGATCAGCGACGTCTGGGTAAGGTACGACGACACGAGGGACGAGTGGGTGCCCGTGTTCCCCGACCTCAGGCCGGAGGACGACGCCGACACGGTCGACAGGAAGCTCAGGGAGTTCGAGGAGAAGATGAACAGTCTCAGGGAGGCCGACCCCGACCGCTACAAGCACGGCAGGGACGCCGCGAGCGTGCCGTACCGCATCGAGAGCAAGCGGGACGTCAGGGAGCACCAGGTGATCGTCAGGAGGGACGGCCGCGACTACGTCCTCACCATCAACGGCAACCCGAGGGCCGCCCAGGCCCTCAACGGGCAGACCAACCCGGACACGGAAGGAGGCAAGTGGGCCGGAGCGCTGATGAACGGCGTGGACAGGATCAACCGGTTCCGCAGCGCGATCGTCACGACCTTCAGCCCGAACTTCATGACCGCCAACTTCGCGAGGGACATGGTCTACGTCAACACGATGGTGTGGGTCAAGGAGAGTCCCGCCTACGCGCTGCGCTTCCACAGGAACGTTCTGGAGTGCAACCCGGCCACCATGGGCGTGCTGCTGGGCAAGTACCTGAACGACGGACTCGACGACTCGAAGCCTCTGGAGAGGTCGTTCAGACAGTTCATGCTCAACGGCGGGGAGACCGGCTACACGTCCGCGAGGACGCTCGAGCAGCACAAGAGGGACGTCGACCGCGAGATCCGCGAGATGCAGTGGAGGCTTCCCGCGAACCGCGCCCTCGGATACGTCAAGGACGCGGTGGAGGACACCAACAGGGCCGTGGAGATGTGCGGAAGGTTCGCCGCGTTCCTCACCTCGAGACACTTCGGCCGCTCCGTGGACCGCGCGATCTGGGACGCCAAGGAGATTTCCGTCAACTTCAACAAGAAGGGCTCCGGCGAGAGGTTCTGGAAGGAGGCCGGGCAGAAGGGGGCCGGCAACCTCGCCGCCTTCACCTCCGGCACGGGCCGCCACTTCTACATCTTCTGGAACGCCGCCGTGCAGGGCCTCACCAACATGGGCAGACAGGCCGCGCGCCACCCGGCCAAGTTCTGGGCGAGCCAGGCCGCGCTCTTCGCGCTCGGCGTGATGGCCCCGACGCTCTTCGCCCTGCTCCACGGCGGAGGCGGGGACGACGACAAGGACAGGGACGGGGACAGGGACGGATACCTCAACCTGCCGGAGTACACCCGCAGGTCGAACATCATGTTCCCGCTCGGGTCCTACTGGGCCGCGATCCCGCTCTCGCAGGAGTTCCGCATATCGTACGGCCTCGGCGAGATCTGCGGCAGCCTCATGGCGGGGCAGAAGATGGACTCCGCCGAGATAGCCATGGCCGTCATGGGACAGGTCTCCCAGGCCCTCCCGCTCGACCTCGTGGAGGCGGGGGCCGGATGGCCGTCCCTGCTGCCGAGCGCGGTGCAGCCCGTCGTGGAGGCCGCCCGCAACAGGAGCTGGACGGGACTGCCGATATACAACGGAAGCGAGTACGCGAAGGACATGCCGGCCTGGACCAAGGCCTACTCCAACACGGGCACGTCCCTCGTCAACCTCTGCGCCACGCTCAACGAGGTGGCGGGCGGGGACGACGCCACCGTGGGCATGAAGGCCCTGGACTGGAACCCCGCCGTGATCGAGTACCTGCTCAACAGCTACCTCGGAGGCCCGATGACCTTCGCCAACCAGCTCGCGAAGACCGCCGAGACGATCGCGGGAAGGAGGGACTTCAATCCCCAGGACATTCCGATGCTCAACCGCGTGCTCAAGGCGGGCGACGAGCGGACGGAGTACCGCGCCGTCAACGAGGCGTTCTACAAACTCAACGACGAGGTGAGGAGGACAAAGGCGCGGGCCAGGATCTACGAGAGCCTGGACGACCGGGACGTGATCGGCTACGCCGAGAGGCTCGACTTCCTCTACGACTCGCCGGAGTACGAGAGAATGGAGATCTACGACGACTACGCGCCGGACCTGAAGGCCTGCCAGCAGGAGCTCGTCGACGCGAGGCTGGACGGGGACGAGGAGGCCGCGAGGGAGATAAGGGCCGACATCAACGAGGAGAGGAAGGCCCTGCTGGAGGAGGCGGCGGAGACCTACGAGGACAGGAAGGCGAGACGCGCCCGCAGAAGGGAGCGCAGGGAGGCGTTGAGGGAGGCCGGCTGGCGTCCGGGCGTTAACAGATAAACGCGGGCTTCGGCCCGCCGTCCTAAATTCGCGCGAAACACAGGATCATGGCAACCGTAAAGACAGAACTGATACTATATCCCCTGAGCAGGGTGGCCCCGGCGGTGGCCGGGAAGGCCGCCGATCCGGAGGAGGACATGGACTCCGTGCGCCGCTCGTACGCCTACGGCGACCGCAGGGCGTTCAGATACCTTCTCGAGGCCCAGCACTACTGGAACCAGATGGACCGCTTCCGCAGGGAGCGGGAGAGGAACAAGCGGTACACCTACGGCGACCAGTGGGGAGACGTGGTGTGCGCCGACGGCAGGAGCATGACCGAGGAGGACTACATCCGCAGCCAGGGCCGCATACCCCTGAAGAACAACCACATCCGCAAGCTCGTGCGGAGCGTCGTGGGCGTGTACCGCAGCCAGGACAAGGAGCCCACGTGCACGGCCCGCGACCGCGACGAGCAGGAGCTCTCGGAGACCATGTCGACCGTCCTCCAGTACGTCATGCAGCTCAACCGCATGCAGGAGGTGAACGCCCGCAGCATGGAGGAGTTCCTCATATCGGGCCTCGTGGTGCACCGCAAGAGCTTCGGCTGGCGCAACGGGCGGGCCGAGTGCTGGACGGACTACGTCAACCCCAACAACGTGTTCATCGACAACAACGCGCGGGACTTCCGGGGATGGGACGTGTCGGTCATCGGCGAGGTGCACGACATACCCTTCGGCACGCTGTGCTCCCAGTTCGCCACGAGCCCGGAGGAGTTCAAAAGGCTCAGGGAGATATACCGGCACTCCGTCACGGCGGACTTCGTGTCCTCGATGGCCGACCGGTTCGGCTACTCCCGCCTTGAGAACTACGACTTCCTCCTCACGACCGACCCCGGCCTCTGCCGCGTGATCGAGCTGTGGAGAAAGGAGCAGAAGCCGCGCTGGTTCTGCCACGACCCGCAGAACGGCGAGATATTCAAGATAGAGGTCGAGGACTACGGCGGGATCGAGGAGGAGAACGCCCGGAGGATGGCGATGGCCCGCGAGGCCGGCATGGCCGAGAACGACGTGCCCCTCATAAGGGCGGAGTGGAGGATAGACGACTACTGGAGGTACTACTATCTCTCTCCCTTCGGCGACATACTTTCCGAGGGCGAGACGCCCTACGACCACGGGAGCCATCCCTACGTGTTCAAGGCCTACCCGTTCATCGACGGCGAGATACACTCCTTCGTGGCGGACGTGATCGACCAGCAGAGGTACGTCAACCACCTCATCACCCTCTACGACTGGATCATGAAGGCCAGCGCGAAGGGCGTGCTGATGATACCCGACGACGGCAACTACTCCGACAAGGAGCTGAGCGAGATCGCCGACGAGTGGGCGAGGTTCAACGGCGTGATAGTGTACAGGCCCGGCAAGAGCGGGCAGATGCCCCAGCAGGTGGTGAACAACAGCGTCAACATCGGCATCAACGAGCTTCTGAACCTCCAGCTCAAGTTCTTCGAGGACATATCCGGAGTGACCGGCGCGCTCCAGGGCAAGGCGGGCTTCTCCGGCGAGAGCTTCGCCCACTACAACCAGCAGACGCAGAACGCCACCACGACCCTGCTCGACATACTGGAGGCCTTCTCCAGCTTCACCGTCGACGGGGCCTACAAGGACGTGAAGAACATACAGCAGTTCACCGACGAGAAGAAGATGTTCAACAT
>JAJPZF010000237.1 GCA_021204545.1 Prevotellaceae bacterium | reverse complement strand
CTTGTGCTACTTATACTTGGAAAACCGCACGTTCCTCAATGCGCACATCCTGAAAGCTGGCTTGGCTGAGCCTGACGACAGCATCGACTATAGATATAAACTCAAATTCAGAAACTTAGCCTATGGGCAACGACTGGAATAGCGGCATAGACGGGCATAATGAAAAGTTCAAGAGAGAGACCCTGTTGAACTATGGCATGAACAGGTGGGGCTTGAACAAGGCGAGCAGCGGTGGGGCAACATCTGAGTTGATACGTGAATGCTCCCCAGCCACCTACGAGGAGTGGGTCGACTTCTATTTCAGCCAAGCCGCGCAAAAGAAGAAAGGCGGCATACAGATAACGAGAGAATATCTCCGCACCCTCGGCGAGGAGCTTTATTTAAGGCTGTCAGAGAACGTGAGCAATGAGCTAAGCTGTATCAGTGAAGAGGAGTGCATAGACTATGTGTACAATCTCGTGGTCAACAGAACGTATGAGGGGTACAGAACTGAAATAGAAACCATCTACGGTCAGTTAGAGAATAGCATAGGCAGGCATATAGAGGCGGCTCCCGACAAGTGGGACAGGCAATACAGCGTTGACTTCTACATCCAAGTCGGAAGCCTACGCATCGGGCTGCAAATAAAGCCTGTGTCCACCATTACGGCCATCAACCAGCACCTTTGGATGGAACAGGACAAGAGCAACAACGCCAAGTTCACGCAGAAATATGGCGGGAAAGTCTTCTTCGTGTTCTCCACGAAGGTGAATGGAGCTAAGCGGATAGCCAACCCGGAGGTTGTAGAAGAGATAAAGGAAGAGATAGACCGACTAACATCGGCCAGTGAGCCGGAGGCTCGCCAAAAGGCAACTGAATCGCTCGCGCAGCGAGCTATAGACAGAGAGCAATGACACGGCAAGAGATATTCGAGAACATAATAAGGAAGAGGTCGTTCCTCTGCGTGGGGCTGGACACGGACGCGCGTAAGCTGCCTAAGCATCTGCTTAAGGAGAGCAACCCCGTGTTTACCTTCAACAAGGCGATAGTGGACGCTACTGCTCCCTTCTGTGTGGCGTATAAGCCCAACCTTGCCTTCTACGAGAGCCTCGGCACGAAGGGCTGGGAGGCGTTCCTAAGGACGGTGCGCTACATCAGGCAGAACTATCCCGACCAGTTCATCATCGCTGACGCAAAGCGCGGGGACATCGGCAACACGAGCAAGCTTTACGCCCGCAGCTTCTTCGACGAGGCGGACGTAGATGCGGTCACCGTGAGCCCCTATATGGGCGAGGACAGCGTCACGCCCTTCCTCGGCTACGAGGGCAAGTGGGTGATAGTGCTTGCCCTGACCAGCAACAAGGGGAGCGAGGACTTCCAGTTGACGGAGGACGCACAAGGGGAGCGCCTCTTCGAGAAAGTGCTTCGCCGCAGCCAAGAGTGGGGGGGCGAGGAGAGGATGATGTACGTGGTGGGAGCGACGCAGGGGCAAGCCTTCGAGGGGATACGCAAGATAGTGCCACGCCACTTCCTGCTTGTCCCGGGGATAGGCGCGCAGGGAGGCTCGCTTGAAGAGGTGTGCCGCTACGGGATGAACAGCCAGTGCGGCTTGATAGTGAACAGCAGCCGTGCCATCATCTATGCTGACAATCCCAGTGAGAAGGCAAGGGAAGTGCAACGGCAAATGAACGAACAACTGACGAGATATGGACTTTAGCGCAGAGACAATAGCGGGCTTCGTGGGAGGCACCGTTGAGGGAGACCCCAAGGTGACCATACACGACTTCGCAAAGATAGAGGAAGGCCGCCCCGGCTGCATATCATTCCTCGGGAACGAGAAGTACCTTCACTACATACACGAGACGAAGAGCAGCATAGTCATAGTGAACCGCAGCTTCAACATCGAGGGCGTGACAGCCGCCACGCTTATCCGCGTGGACAACGCTTACGACACGATAGCCAAGCTTCTCACTATCTACGACCAAATGTCGCCTAAGAAAAAGGGAATAGACACACTGTCTTTCGTCGCCGCGTCGGCAGAGATTGGGGAGGATTGTTACGTGGGCCCCTTCGCCTACATAGGCGAGAATGTGAAGATAGGCAGGGGAACGTCCGTCTACCCGCACGCTGTGGTCTACGACGGAGCGTCTGTGGGGGAGAACTGCACGCTCTATCCCAACGTCAGCGTCTATCACGGCTGCAAGATAGGCAACAACTGCATCCTGCACTCGGGCGCGGTGATAGGGGCTGACGGCTTCGGCTTTGTCCCGACGCCTGAAGGCTACGAGAAGTTCCCGCAAGTGGGCATCGTCACCATCGAGGACAATGTGGAGATAGGGGCGAACACCTGTGTGGACCGCTCCACGATGGGCAGCACATACGTGCGCAAGGGCGTGAAGATAGACAACCTCGTGCAGATAGCCCATAACGACGACATAGGCGAGAACACCGTGATGAGCGCGCAGACGGGCGTGGCGGGCAGCACGAAGATAGGTCAGTGGTGCATGTTCGGCGGGCAGGTAGGCATAGGCGGACACGCGACCATAGCAAACCGCACTATGGCAGGCGCGCAGGCGGGCATACCCAACTCTGTGAAGAAGGAGGGGACAGCCATACAAGGCTCTCCCGCAATAGACGGGAAACGTTTCTGGCGAGCCAGCGTCGTGTTCAAGCAACTGCCCGAGCTCAGCGCCATGGTAAGCCGGCTACAGAAAGAAGTGGAAGAACTAAAAAAGATTGCTTCAAAAAACCCCGAATGACCAACAAGCAATACACACTTTCAAGCAGCTTCACCCTCAGCGGCAAGGGCTTGCACACAGGCCTGCAGCTGAGTGTCACTTTCAAGCCCGCCCCCGAGGACTACGGCTACAAGATACAGCGCACAGACCTCCCCGGGCAGCCCGTCATCGAGGCAACCGCGGAGAACGTTGTAGAGACTACCCGCGGCACGGTTCTTGGCAAGCACGGCGTGCGCGTCGGCACAATAGAGCATGCGATGGCGGCTCTCTATGCCCTTGGCGTGGACAACGTGCATATCGAGGTGAACGGTCCTGAGTTCCCCATCCTTGACGGTAGCGCAGAGATCTACGTCCGCAACATACGGCGGGTGGGCATACAGAGGCAGAGCCGCTCCAAGAACTTCTACGTCATCAACCACAAGATGGAGTTCAAGGACGAGGAGACAGGCAGCTGCATCACCCTTCTGCCCGACGAGAAGTTCTCCATCACGGTGATGATAGACTTCGACTCTAACTTCATCAGCAGCCAGTTCGCCACGCTCGACGACATGGCTTACTTCGAGAAGGAGATAGCCCCCGCCCGCACGTTCGTCTTCGTGCGCGAGATAGAGCCGCTGCTCACGGCAGGACTCATCAAAGGCGGCGACCTGGACAACGCCATCGTCATCTATGAGCGCAAGATAGACCAGCAGAACCTCGACAAGCTCTGTGAGCTTACAGGCACGGAGCGCCATAACGCCGACGAGCTTGGTTACCTTCAGCACAAACCACTTGTGTGGAAGAACGAGCCTGCCCGCCACAAGCTGCTCGACATCATAGGCGACATGGCTCTCATCGGCAAGCCTCTGAAAGGGCGCATCATAGCCACCCGCCCCGGGCATACCATCAATAACAAGTTCGCCCGCATGATGAGGAAGGAGACAAGGAAGCACGAGGTGCAGGCTCCCATCTACGACCCCAACAGGCCTGCCCTGATAGACAACAACCGCATACGCGAGCTTCTTCCCCACCGCTATCCTATGCAGCTGGTGGACAAGATACTGGAGATAAAGGACAACTACATTGTGGGGCTGAAGAACGTGACCACCGACGAGCCTTTCTTCGTGGGGCATTTCCCTGCTGAGCCAGTGATGCCGGGCGTGCTTCAGGTTGAGGCGTTGGCTCAGGCTGGCGGCTTGCTCGTGCTTAGCACCATAGACGACCCTGAGGGCTGGAGCACCTACTTCCTCAAGATAGACGACGTGAAGTTCCGACAGAAGGTGGTGCCTGGCGACACTCTCCTCTTCCGTGTCTCTCTCATCACGCCCATACGCCACGGCATAGCCACTATGCAGGGCTATGCCTTCGTGGGAGAGAACTGCGTGATGGAGGCTACATTCACGGCGCAGATAACTAAGAGAAAATAACGCGAAAGGCAGAAACCCATGATTAGTCCATTAGCTTACATCCACCCTGAGGCAGTGATTGGCGAGAACTGCGAGATAGGCCCGTTCTGCTTCATCGACCGAAACGTGGTCATCGGTGCGAACAACACCCTCATGAACAGCGTCACCGTGCTTTATGGCGCAAGGATAGGGGAGGGGAACATCTTCTTCCCCGGCTCGGTCATCGGCGCAATCCCGCAGGACCTTAAGTTCAAGGGCGAGGAGACCCTCGCCATAATAGGCGACAACAACAAGATACGCGAGAACGTGACCATCAACCGCGGTACGGCAGCCAAGGGCAGAACCATTGTGGGCAGCGGCAACCTTCTGATGGAGACGGTGCATGTGGCTCACGATGCCACCATGGGCAACGGCTGCGTGGTGGGCAACGGCACTAAGCTGGCTGGCGAGACCATCATCGACGACAACGCCATAATAAGCGCAAACGTGCTGCTCCACCAGTTCTGCCGCATAGGCTCATACGCCATGGTCGGGGGAGGCACTCGCACCAGCCAGAGCATACTGCCCTACACCATCGCCGCCCGTGAGCCTGCCTCCTACTGCGGACTTAACTACGTCGGGCTGCGCCGTCGCAACTTCCCCAACGAGACCATCGAGCAGATACACCGAGCTTATCAGATTATCCTCAGCGGCGGCAAACTCTCCGATAACCTCGAGCGGGTGAAGGAGGAGATAGGGCTGACCCCAGAGGTCACATACATCTTGCAGTTCATCGAGGAGACGCAGAACCGCGGTTTCACACGCTGAGGCTCGTCCTCACCCATCCATTCTCTTATGCCCACGCTGATAGTGCTGCTTGGTCCCACTGCCGTGGGCAAGACGGAGCTGAGCGTAAGCATTGCCAAGGCACTGGGCTGCCCCATTCTCAACTGCGACAGCCGACAGCTCTTCAGGGAGCTGCGCATAGGCACTGCCGCCCCGACGGAGGAGGAGATGCAGGGCGTGAGGCATTACTTCGTGGGCACGCTCTCAATAGGCGACTACTACAGCGCGGCACGCTACGAGGAGGAGGCGATAGCCCTGCTTAGCGAACTCTTCAAGCTGCACGACAAGGTGATACTCTCAGGCGGAAGCATGCTCTACATCGATGCGGTGTGCCAAGGCATAGACGACATCCCGACGGTGGACAGCCGCACACGTCAGCTCATCAAGGGGAGGCTCGCCGACGAGGGGCTAAGCAGCTTGGCTGAAGACCTCGAGAGGCGTGACCCGGAGTACGCAGCCATCGTGGACAGGCAGAACACCCGCCGCATAGTGCACGCCCTCGAGATATGCGTGATGACGGGCAGGACGTACACCTCCTTCCGTGTCAGGGAACACAAGCAGCGCCCCTTCTCCATCCTCAAGATAGGGCTTAACCGCCCACGTGAGGAGCTGTTCGGGCGCATTAACAGGCGTGTGGACGCTATGATGGAGCGGGGCTTCCTTGAGGAGGTGAGGCAGCTCGTGAGCCACCGCAGCGCCAATGCCCTCAACACCGTGGGCTACAAGGAGCTGCTCCGTGTGCTTGACGGTGAGTGGGAGCTGCCCATGGCGGTGGAGCGCATAAAGAAGAACACCCGCGTCTACGCCAAGAAGCAGCTCACCTGGTTCCTTAAGGACAAGGACACGCAATGGTTTCACCCCTCGGAGACAGAGGCGATAATGCGACTAATCAACAAGCTATGAAAGACATACTCTCTAAGGCCAAGCGCCTCTCGTTGCGCCTTGGCAAGGGCTTCCTCTCGCTCTACCGTGGGGCGTGGTGGAAGAAGCTTATAACGTGGGCGGCGACCCTTGTGGTACTGTTCATACTGCTGCTCGTGGCGGTGGACGTGAACTTCCTCTGGCTCTTCGGCCGCTCGCCCGGCTTTGCGGACATCAAGCTGCCACCCGTCACGGAGGCTTCCATTATATATAGTGCCGACAGCGTGCAGATAGGCACTTACTACAACGAGAACCGAACGCCTGTCTCCTACGAGGAGATAAGCCCCGTGCTTATGCGCACACTCGTCAGCACCGAGGACGTGCGCTTCTACAAGCATCACGGCGTGGACTTCACGGGTCTCTTCTCAGCAACGAAGGACATTGCCACTGGTCACGCACGAGGGGCAAGCACCATCACACAGCAGCTCGCCAAGAACCTCTTCAAGGTCAGAAGAGCCGACGGCAAGTACTCCACGGGGCTGCTGGGCAAGATACCGGGCGTGAGGATACTCATACTCAAGGCGAAGGAGTGGATAGTGGCCATCAAGCTCGAGATGGTCTACGACAAGGAGGACATCCTCACTATGTACCTCAACACCGTGGACTTCGGCAGCAACGCATACGGCATCAAGACCGCCTGCCAGACCTACTTCGACACCACGCCCCACCAGCTCACCTACGAGCAGGCTGCAACACTCGTGGGGCTGCTCAAGGCGACAAGCACCTACAACCCCAAGCGCAACCCCGAGAGGAGCAAGGAGCGCAGGAACGTCGTCTTGGACAATATCTTCAAGAACGGGCAGATGGTCATCAACGGCTACCAAGCCTCCGAGGCGCAGCTCGACAGCCTCAAAGCCCTGCCCATCGTTGTGGTGGAGCACGTCGACAGGCAGAGCAACCTCGGCACCGTGCCTTACTTCCGCAAGGCTCTTGAGGAGTACGTCGACATGCTCTGCGAGAAGGGGTACATCGACGGCTACGACGCTGACGACAAGCTCGACCTCTACACAGGCGGGTTCAGGATATACACCACCCTCGACACCCGTATGCAGCGTTACGCCGAGGAAGCGGCAAGGAAGCAGATGCAGGTGGTGCAGCGCAACTTCGACAACCACTGGCGGGGGATGAACCCTTGGCAGGACGCCTCGCACCATGAGATACAGGGCTTCGTCGAGGACATCGCCAAGCGCACGGGGGAGTACAAGTATCTCGTCAGCAAGTACGGCGAGCAGAGCGACTCGGTTGACTATTACCTCAACCTGCCCCACACCGTCACAGTCTTCACCTACGACGGGCAGCAGGAGCGCGAGATGAGCGTCCTCGACTCCATACGTTATATGGTCAGCTTCATGCATTGCGGCTTCGTCGCCATAGAGCCCGACACCCGTCACGTGAAGGCTTGGGTCGGTGACGTGGACTGGCGCTTCTGGGAGTACGACAAGGTCACCGCCATGCGTCAGCCCGGCTCCACGTTCAAGCTCTTCGTCTACACCGAGGCGATGAACCAAGGGCTAACCCCCTGCGACCGCCGCAGGGACGAGTGGGTGGCTTACCCTGACACCGTAGACGGCAAGCCTACCACGTGGGCGCCTCACAACGCCAACGGCTTCTTCACGGGGGCGGACATTCCCCTTAAGAGCGCCTTCGCGCAGAGCATCAACAGCGTCGCCGTGAAGGTGGGGCTTGAGGTGGGCATACCCAACGTGGCGCGCACCGCACACGCAATGGGCATCGAGAGCCCTCTCAAAGAGACGCCGTCCCTCAGTCTCGGCTCAAGCGACGTTAACTTGCTCGAGCTTGTCAACGGATACTGCACTGTGGTGGACGACGGCAAGTACAATATGCCCGTCCTCATTACTCGCATCGAGGACCGCAACGGCAAGGTCGTCTACGAGCCCCGCCAGCAGGACACGCAGGCCATCCCCTACCGCTCCGCCTTCCTCATGCAGAAGATGCTCCAGGCAGGTCTCACAGAGAGGGGAGGCACGACGGCTGCCCTCTGGCAGTACATCCACCCTGTACTGCAGACCGGCACGGACTTCGGCGGCAAGACAGGCACAACGAACAACCACTCCGACGCTTGGTTCGTAGGCGTCACGCCCGGGCTCGTCGCAGGGGCGTGGGTAGGGGGAGAGTACCGCAGCATCCACTTCCGCACTGGGGAGCTGGGGCAGGGCAGCCGAACAGCCCTTCCC
>JAJPZF010000179.1 GCA_021204545.1 Prevotellaceae bacterium | reverse complement strand
GTAGCCTCTTCCTCCACCTGCTCACGCACGAAGCCCATGAGGAAGTCCTGCGAAGCCTTGTCCTTCTCGGCTATGGCGAGGTCTACGAGTGCGTCTATAAGGCTTGAGACGTGGCACTCGTGCTTGTAGACGTGCTCGAAGACTGCCAGCGGAGAGTCCCACTCCTGGGGGACAGCGTCTATGGCTCCCACCTTAGCCTCGCCGCCGCGCCTTAGGATGTACTGCGCCATCTGCTCGGCGTGCTCGTTCTCCTCGTTAGCCTGAGCCTTCATCCACTTGGCGAAGCCCTCGTAGCCCTTCGCCGCGAAGTAATAAGACATCGACAGATAAAGGTTTGCCGACCACATCTCCGCCGTTATCTGGGCGTTGATTGCCTGTTGTAGCTTGTTGCTGATCATAGTTGTAATGCTTTAATGGTGATTTAACTTGGTTGACTGCCGCGAAGTTACGCGTTTCTTTCGTAAGAGAGCCAGCCTCAAGTGGCAAATTAAGCTTGCCTTTCCTTGGAGGGGAGGGAGAGCCTTGGTAACTTCGCGGCTGCAAAGCAATATGTGGTGCCCGCGCACGTAAGTCTGATTGGCTTTCCGTGTGCGGGCTTTCTAATGTAGTAAAGCGATGATGAGCAAGAAGAGATTAATCGTAATTCTGGGAAATCTGACGGCATTCGGCCCGTTCGTGACGGACTTCTACCTGCCTTGCCTGCCGAGGCTGACGCGGGACTTCGGGGTCACTGCCTCGCTTGTGCAGCTAAGCCTCACAGCGGGACTGGCGGGACTGGCGCTGGGGCAGGTGCTTGTTGGCCCTGTCTCCGACAAGTACGGGCGCAAGCGCCCTTTGGTGTGGAGCCTGCTGCTGTTCGCCCTTGCCACGGTGGGCTGCATGCTCTCGTGGGGTATTGCCCCTCTTATATGCTTCCGCCTGCTGCAAGGGCTGACGGGGGCGAGCTCGCTGGTCATATCGAGGGCGATGGTCTCCGACCTGTTCACGGGCGATGAGGAGGCTCGCTACTTCGCCCTCTTCTCAGCCCTGCTTGGCGTAGCCCCTATCGTGGCGCCTCTTGTGGGCGGAGCTGCCTTCAGCCTAAGCTCGTGGCAGGGGACGTTCGCGGTGCTTGCCGCCTGGAGCGTGTGGCTGCTCTTTGAGTGCTCGAGGCTCAGGGAGACGCTTGGCGAGGGGGAGCGTATGCGAGAACCCTTGGGCAGGGCTTTCCTCGGCTACAAGGCTGTGCTGCGCAACCGCCCTTGCATGGTGATGATACTCACCTTCAGCTGTGCCAACGCCGCCCTGATGTCCTACGTGTCCGCCTCTCCCTTCATCTTCCAGCAGCACTTCGGGCTCAAGCCTATGCAGTACAGCCTGCTCTTCGCCTCCAACGCCGTGGCCCTCATCCTGGGCAGCGCAGTGGTGATGAGGGTGAAGAACCTCAGGAGGGACGAGGCGTGGGGCTGCTGGGGGCTGCTGGTGGGCTGTGTGCTCTCAGCCCTCTCGCTGCTCTTGGGGCTGCCCTTCGCAGTGTTCGAGGCGGCCGTCGTGGTGCTGCTCTTCTGCATAGGCGTGCTGACGCCCGTGGCGGTTACCTTGTCCATGAACTCCGCCCCCGAGCACAAGGGGATGGCCTCCGCTCTTGTTGGGGCGATACCTTATATAGTAAGCGGCGTGGCTGCCCCTCTGACGGGCTTGGGCGACGTGCCTCGCTCAACGTCGCTGCTGCTGGTGGTCTGCTCCGTGGGCTGCACTGTGTTCTACCTCGTGTCCCGCAGGTGGCGATATGCGTGAGTGGCGTATGGCCGTCGTGGCGGCTCACCGTGAGGGACCGTGGTCCCTGTATTAGGCCCTTCGGACAACCCCTTGCGAGGGGCTCAACTGAACCCCTTGCGAGGGGTTAAACGGAACCCCTTGCGAGGGGTTGTCTGGCGACTGTATTAGAGGGACTGCGGAGGGTATTATAGAGGGACTGCGGAGGGTACTATAGAGGGACCGCAGTCAGTCGCCCAGAGGCGTGAGCCTGGCGAAGCGCAGGAGCAGGCGCTTCTCGCCGCCAGTCTGGAAGTCGACTATAGCCTTGGCGTCGAGCCCCTCGCCCTCGAACCGCCGGACGACCCCCTTGCCGAAGCGTGCGTGCTCCACCGTCTGCCCCACCCGCAGCTTGCCTATGGAGGTGGCGAAGGGAACGGGCTTGGCGGGGGGGCGAGGCAGGGGTGAGGGCTGCCTCTGCCTGCTTGGGGCGGCTATCTCGCTGAGGAAGCGGCTGCGCGGGTTGTTCTCTATGCGGCCGTAGCGCATGCGGCTGTGGCTCCAGGTGAGGAAGAGGCGCTCCTCGGCGCGGGTCATCGCCACGTAGAAGAGCCTTCGCTCCTCCTCGAGGTCGCGCTCACCGTCTGCCATCATGGAGGGGAACAGCCCCTCCTCCAGCCCCACGACGAACACCGCCCTGAACTCCAGCCCCTTGGCTGAGTGCATAGTCATCAGCGTGACGCGCTCGCCAGTGACGCGCTCGCCCTCGTCAATGTCGCTGAGGAGGGAGATGTTCTGAAGGTAGCCTGCCATCGACGTGCCGTCTCCGCTCTCGTCTGCCTCAGAGACGAAGGAGGCAACGCCGTCGAGCAGCTCCTGAAGGTTCTCCTGCCTGCTGATGTCCTCAGGCTCACGCCCCTGGAAGATGTCGTCCCTCAAGCCCGACACCCTCACGAGGTGCAAGGCGAGGCTGTGGGCGTCCTTCGTCTCCGCCATCGTGTGCGCCTCCTCCATCATAAGGGCGAAGCTCCTGAGCCTGCGGCAGGTAGCCTCGCTGACGTTGAGCGAGAACCCCTTGGGGTCTGCCACCACCTCCCACGCCGCCACGCCGCTCTCTTCGGCTCGCCGGAAGACCTTTGCCCTTGTCGTCTCCCCGATGCCACGCTGGGGGACGTTGAGGATGCGGTTGAGCGAAGCCTCGTCATGCAGGTTAACGGAGAGGCGGAAGTAGGCCACTGCGTCCTTCACCTCCTTGCGCTGGTAGAAGGACAGTCCGCCCACGATGCGGTACTGGAAGCCCCGCCTTCGGAACTCCTCCTCGAACGCGCGGCTCTGGCTGTTAGTGCGGTAAAGCACGGCGAAGTCGCTCCAGCCGTAGTCCTCCCGGTAGCGCAGTGCCTCTATCCTGCGAGCCACTATCGTCGCCTCCTCCCTGTCGGAGTAAGCCTCGCACACCTCCACGGGCTCTCCCGCCGCACGCTTGCTGTACACGTCCTTGCGTATCTGGCGGCTGTTGTGGGCGATGAGGCTGTTGGCTGCTGCCACGATGCTCTGCGTGGAGCGGTAGTTGCGCTCCAGCTTGAAGGTGCGTGTGCCTGGGTAGAGGTGCTGGAAGCTCAGGATGTTGTCCACAACAGCCCCTCGGAAGCTGTAGATGCTCTGTGCGTCGTCGCCCACGACGCAGACACGGTGATGAGCCTCCGTCAGTTGTAGGACTATCTGGTGCTGCACTCGGTTCGTGTCCTGATACTCGTCCACGAGGACGTACTGGAACAGGGCTTGGTAGCGTTGCCTCACGTCCTCGTGCCTTAAGAACAGGCGGTAGGTGTTGAGCAGGAGGTCGTCGAAGTCCATGGCGTTGCTCGCCTTGAGGCGACGCTCGTAGACGGCGAAGATGGTGCGCACCGCCTCCATCCTCGATGCTTGGTCACGGGCGAGGGCGGCACTGCTGTTGGCGTAGCCCTCGGCTGTGAGCATATTGTTCTTAGCCTCGCTGATGCGCTTAGCCACGACGGAAGGCTTGTAACGCTTGTCGTCAAGTCCCTCCTCCTTTATTATCTGCCTGAGGAGCGACTGCGTGTCCTGCGTGTCGTAGATGGTGTAGTCGGCAGTGTAGCCAACGAGGTCGCACTCTCGCCTCAGTATGCGTGCGAAGACACTGTGGAACGTGCCCATCCACAGGCGGCGAGCCTTCTCCTCCCCCACGAGCGACGATATACGCTGCCTCATCTCGTCGGCAGCCTTGTTGGTGAACGTGAGGGCGAGGATGTTGTAAGGCTCGTAGAACCGCTCCAGCAGGTAGGCTATCTTGTACGTAAGCACCCTCGTCTTGCCGCTGCCCGCCCCCGCTATGACCAGCGAGGGAGCGTCGCAGCAAAGCACCGCCTCGAGCTGGCTGTCGTTAAGCTCCTTCCTATAGTCTATTGCCATAGGAAGCGCACCTCGCCCACGATGAACGATACGATAAGGTAGAAGACGATGAGGATGGCGTACCTCCTTATGCCCCGCACAAGCAGCTCGCTTGCAGAGCTGGGGCTCATCGCCAAGCTTACCACGATGACGCTGAGGCAAAGCAGCAAAGGCAGGGCGTGCACAAAGGGCGATGGGTACAGCCCTCCGCTTACTCCCCTTAGGGGACTGCCCGACCAAAGGACGAAGGCAAGCAAAAGAACCCACACGATGGCGAGGTACACGCCCATCCTTCTGAGCCGCTTACGCTCAAGGCAACCCACGGCAATGCAAGCCAAGACGAAGGTGCAGAACCATCGGGCTGGCAGTGCGCTGAACCCGTGAAGCAGGCACCAGCGCAAGCCCTCCTGAGAGAAGAGGTTGCCCACAGGGTAGCCTAAGGTGGAGAAGAGCCACGAGGCTACCGCCACGAGGACCGCCGCAATGAGGGAGACGAGCAGCAGGCGGTTAGTCATCAGGATAAAGGTTGTCGAGGTCGAGGATATGCAGCTGAAGGGCTTTCACCACGAGCTTCGTGGCGTTCACGCCAGTCCTCTCGCTCTCGGGGAAGAGGCGGCTCACAAGGTCAGCCTGACGCTTCTCAAGGCTCTTCGCGCCGAAGGGCATATCACGCAGCTGAGCTATCATGTCCTTCGTGTAGCCGAGGGCGAGATGGCGCAGATAACGTTCGTCGTACTCGTCAATGTCATAGTTGATAAGGGCGTCGGTCTTCTGTACCTCCTCCGACACTGACTTCTTGAAGCGGGCGACGATAGCCTCGAGGATAGGCTCGTTGAACACAAGCCTGCGCCCCTTCATCACGAGCATCACGTCGTCGCGGGTCAGAAGCTCCCCCGTCTTCAGTATTATGCCGTCCGCCCCGGCGTTAAGCGCCTCAACCCACAGCCGCTCGTTAAGCACCTCGCCAGTGAATATAAGCACACGGGTCTGGGGATAACGAATGCGCACCTGTCGGCATATCTCCACGCCCACCATCGTGCTGCCGCCCAGCCCGAGGTCGAGAAGCAGAAGGTCTGGAGCCTCGACGCGTAAGAGCTTCCACACCTCGCTCTCGTTCTTCGCCGTCCCGATAATCTTAGCCTCGGGTATCTCCGAGCGGAATATCTCCTCCGTTCCCTTTAGCTCAAGCTTAACGTCCTCTACGATTATCACTCTGAATGTGTCCATACGCCCTCCTTCTTTAGCAATGTGAAACCTATGATGTAGCCGCCGTCCTGCCTCTTGGCGAAGAGCCGAAGACCAGGGTTGCCGCTATACGTGTCGTGCTCTCTAATGATTTGTTTCGCCACAAGCATCTCCACTCGTCCAGTCGTGGGAGCGAACAGCTCGCTTAGGTCTTGCTCCGAGGGCGATACACTGGGGTTAAATACCGTCACCTCGACGAACCGTCCAAACTCTTGGGCGTTTACGCTCACACACCGCATACTTTTAGCCAAAAGGCTTAAGACATTTTCGAAGAATAAGGCGAGGAGTGTCTCGTCACCCACCACAGTCGCGTCTATCTCCCGCAAGTCTATCTCTGCCGTTATGCCACGCTTCCTGAGGCGGTTAAGGCTCTCCGTCATAATGCTGAAGAGCCTGTGCACAGATATGCCCTGACGCTTGAATGTGGGTTGCTCCAGCTGGTTGTCTGCCTGCGAGCAGAGGATGGTGTAGACGTGGCGGTAGTAGTTCGTCATCTCCTCGAGGCTCTCTATGTCCTGCCGTGTCTCCAAGCCCTCGGCAAGCAGGCGAATGCGGGAGGGGTAGTACATCGACTCGTGCTTGATGGAGGAGAGGCAGTTGTCGAGTATCTGGTTCTGCACGTAGATGCGTCTCTCCTCATACTGGCTCTTGGAGAGCTGGTCACGCAGTCTCGCCATGTGTGCCGTCTTCTGTCGTCTTAGTTCGTTATGCAGGGTGCTTATCCGCTGTTCAAGGGTCTTCTCTCCAGCTATTTGGCTGCCTATGAAGAGCCTATATATAAGGAACAGGGCGACGATGGAGAACAGGATGATGAGGAAGAGCAGCAGGCGACCAGTGTGGCGGAACGCCTCAAGCTTCTCGCAGTACAGGGGCAAGGTCTTGTCCTCGTTAGCGTACTTCTGCAACTGAGTGTAGATGCGGTTGTTATAACTGTAGAGCCTCCAGTCATTAAGGGCAAGGGCTGTGAGCGCAAGCTCGTTGCGCAAGCCCATTATCAGCTGAAAGTCCATGTCCTCGCCTTGCTGGTAGGCTGATATTTCACGTGGGGTGCTGTCAGCGGAGGGTGAGAAAAGCTCCATCTGTTCGTCTATCAGCCTCAACGCCTCACCGCCATATCGGAGAGCCTCGTCGTAACGTCCCTCGATGTTGCATTGATAGACGGAGTCGTATAGCTCTTGCGCGCTTTGGGCAGAGGCAAAGGCTGCCGATAGACAGAGGATGAGCAGCGACAAGACACGTGGAAGGCGGAAGAAGAAGGTGCTGCCCTTCCCCACCTTACTCCTGACCCCGAACAGGCAGCAGGCGAAGAGCGACGAGTGCTTACGGTACTTCTCCACGATGCTGTGGCAGTTCAGCAGCCCGAAGCCGTGCCCTTTGCCGCTAAGCTGCCCATACAAGTCCCCTCGGTTTATAGCATCCGCCTGTTCTGCGGTCAAGCCCTGTCCAGTGTCGCTGACCTGCACCTCCACGTAGTCCTCGCCCGTATCCTCAACCCTCAGCGTCACCTTCCCTCCGGCAGGCGTGAACTTACGGGCGTTGTCGGCGAGAGTGTTAACCATAAACAGCGTCAACGCCTCGTCTGCCTTCGCCTTCGTCTCTGTATGCTCCACGACCAGCTCAATGCCCTTCTGCCCGAAGGCATAGCTGCCCTCCCCCACGATGTCCAGCAGCCTGCCCAACGACACGGTGGTTATGTGCAGCGCGAGGTCGCCTTTGCGTATCTTGATCCATTGCGTAAGCACGTCGTTGAGCCTCTCTATCTCCGCCGCCAGCTCCCCTATGTACTGCTTGCTGAACGCCGTCGGTTCTCCTTTCCTCTTCATCCTTGTCACCTCTCCCCCTACCCTGTCGAGGTAAGGCATCACGGCATGCACGAGGGAGACCTTCGCCCTGTTCTCCACGTTGCGCTCCTTGTTAACCTTGAGGTTGTGCCTGCTCACCGTTAGCTGTTCCTCCAGCCGTTCGCTCTCCTCGTCAAGCGGGGTAAGGTCGGGCGGCACGTCCTCACCCGTCTCCAGTCTCTCGAGCTTAAGCATAAAGTCAGTGTTCCTCCGCTTAAGCTTACGGCGGTAGGCAAGGGACATGATGAAGATGACCGCCAATACCACGAGGGTTGCGGCAAGCCTTAGCCAGACGGCACGGGCCTCTGTGGCCAGCTGTTGGTTGCGTTCACGTAGCTCGGCGTTCTGGTTCGTGCATTGCAGGATGTCGAGGTATGCGTTGCGGTTGTAGTCGCTCGCCCGCTTGTCCCCCACCGCACTGTAGGCGAGGCTCAGCTGCTGCCTTATGCGCGCTATCCACTCAGGCACGGTCTTCACCTCAGGGTTCCGTAGCCACTGCACTTCCCTGCTAACCTGCGTCCCCACGGTGTCCAGCAGGAGGAGGGTGTCGGCAGCAGTGTAGTACCGCCTATGGTGCTGGTTGACGCAGTGAAGGGCGTTCGTGTAGCTCTCAATGCTACGTTCGTACTCTCCCCTGCCGAAGAACAGTTCCCCTTCGGTGCGGTAGGCGCACGCCGTCTGGAACAGGTCGCCGTACGTCTTGAAGAGATATATCGAGTGCTCTATCATCGCGAGGGCAAGGTCGTCGTCAGCCCAGCTCATATTCAGCGCCTCCAGCATCTTATAGTCGTCGTGGCGGTTCTGCTCTATGAGGTCGC
>JAJPZF010000175.1 GCA_021204545.1 Prevotellaceae bacterium | reverse complement strand
ACTCCTACAAGTCGAAGAACCCCTACCACTTCAAGTTCTCCGAGAAGCAGAAGCCGCTGGGCATGAAGAGCGGCAAGCACTGGATACTGCTCTCGAACAAGCAGACTGGGTCGATGACTACCAACGCCCTCGGGCATAAGGTGGGCAACCTGCTGGAGACCGCAGCCACGAACCACATCGTGCCCGTTGAGCTGTACATCAACCAGAGCTACAGGGGAAGCTACAACCTGACCGAGCGCATAGGCTTCAGCAACAACTCCATAGACATCGACGACGAGACAAATTCTGCCATCATTGAGATGGACGACTACACGGACGAAACTATCTACAGCACCAACGCCTACGGGCTGCCCTCCAAGATACACGCCCCCGACGTGGGGGAGGAGGGCGTGTCGCTCACGGCAAGCACCATCATCAAGGACTACAACAAGATGATGTCAGCCGTGAAGGGAGGCACTGACAGCTACACCAAGCTCGCCGACCCCGAATACCTCGCCCGTTACCTGCTCGCCTGCGAGATCATCTGGAACGGGGAGCTTAAGCACCCCAAGAGCGTCTACCTCTACTCGGAGAACGTGACGGACGAAGTTGACGACGAGGGCTACGACGAGACCCCGTGGGTGTTCGGCCCGCTGTGGGACTGCGACTGGGCTTTCGGCTACGAGACCAACTACACCTACTTCGTCAACGACTCGAACGTTGACCTCTACACCCATATCCTCTCCTCGGGCGACAGCAAGGGCGTGGCAGGGCAGTTCTTCAACGCACTGCGCTACAACTCCACGGAGGTTGACGAGGCGTACTACCGCCTGATGTACAACTTCGTCAACGGCGGCGGGCTCAGTGAGCTCGAGGACTACTGCGACGAATACTACGCCTTCGCCGCCTCCTCCCTCAGCCACAACACGAGCAACGAGACAAGTGACCGCGACGGGGCTAACTACTCCACCACGACCTCGAACAGCAAGACGTGGCTCGCGGAGCGTGCCTCTTACATCCTCTCGCGGCTCAACGTCTACGACATCACGGAGAGCGACGAGGATGAGGACGGCAGCCCCACGGACCGCATGGGCGACGTGAACGACGACGGGCTGCTTGGAGTGGCAGACCTCGTGTGCGTGCTTAACTACCTCAAAGGCATCGACAACGACACGTTCTATAGCGGGCGCGCCGACGTTGACAGCAACGGTGAGATAAGCACCGTAGACGTGGGCTTGCTCCGAGACACGATAATGGCGCAGGCTGCGGACGCAAGCCGCAACCGCCACCTCCCCTCCGCCGACATCACCTGGCAGCTGCCCTCACGCCGCCTCGAGCCTGAGAGCCTTGCGCTCTTGCCGCTCATCCTCACCGTCGACGAGGGCAGCTACTCTGCCCTTCAGTTCGACCTTCGTCTTCCCTCGGGCATAGAGCTTGACGGCGTGGAGCTTCCCGCCTCGATGCAGGACATGGAGGCGCGCACCGCCCTCGTGGGCGAGGGCAAGTGGCGAGTGCTCATCTACGCCGACGGCAGCCACACCCTGCCAGCCGAGACTGACAGCCTTGAGCTTCGCCTTCTCACAGGGGAGACGCTTAAGGACTACGCCGTCGTCTCCAGCGCAAGCGCCTCGACGAGCGACGGGCAGGAAGAGAGGCTCGCTTGCCTCGGCGCACTGCTGACGGTAGCCGACGAGGACACCGTCTTCGAGGGCGAGGGCGGGACGGACGCAGTCGTCGGGGTAAGCGGCGACGGCGGCGGCAAGGCAGACGGCACGGTCTACGACCTTAGCGGGCGGGCAGTGCCGAAGCCTAAGACCCACGGCGTCTACATCATAGGAGGCAGGAAGGTGCTTCTGCGTTAGCCTCACCACAACGCCATAGGGCGAAGCTAACCCCGAAGGGGCTACCATGTGTAGCCCCTTCGGGGCTTCTTTTGCGGCTCCTGAATAGCACCCTCTGCGGTTCCTGTATAACACACTTCGTACACCTGCTAACAAGCACCTCCGTTGAGGTGCTAACAAGCAGGTCAATTGAGGTGCTAACAAGCAGGTGTATGAAGCCTATATAAGGGCGTGACGAAGCCTCACCGTGAGGCGTCACGGCGAGTGTTCTGTAGGGGATGAGAAGGGTTGGGTTAAAGGTCTATCTCGAGTCCGTCGTAGGCGAGGGTCACTCCCTCTGGGAGGCGTGCCTGCGCCTCATCGTGGAGGCCGATGTGGTGCGTCACGTGCACGAGGTAGGCACTCTCTGGTTGGAGCTGTTCGATGAAGCGCAGAGCGTCCTCGACGAGTATGTGGCTGTGGTGCGGCCGCTCCCAGCGGAGGGCGTTGATGACGAGCGTCCTGACGCCCCGCAGCATGGAGAGCTGCTGCGGGTCAATGCTCTTCATATCCGTGATGTAGGCAAAGGAATCGATGCGGAAGCCGAGTATGGGCATGCGGTCGTGCATCACCTCTATGGGCAGGATGCTCGTCTCGCCCACACGGAAGGGCTTGCCTGCCTCAATCTCGCGCGGGCAGAGCAGCGGCACGCCGGGGTAGAGATGCTCGGCGAAGCAGTATGGGAGCTGGCGGCGCAGGGCGGCGAGAGTGCCGTGGTCTGCGTAGATGTCCAAGCCTCCGAAGACGCAGAAGCCTCGGAGGTCGTCAAGGCCTCCCACGTGGTCGTAGTGTATGTGTGTGAGCAGGACAGCGTCGAGGGGATAGAAGGGTAGGGGTAGGAGCTGCTGGCGTATGTCTGGGCCGCAGTCGATGAGTATGCGCTCGTGCCTTGTCTCGAGCAGTGCGGCGGTGCGCAGTCGTCGGTCTCTGGGGTCTGTGCTCGTGCACACGGGGCATTGGCAGCCAAGGATGGGTACGCCTGCCGATGTGCCTGTGCCGAGGAAGCGGAGGCGTGGGCGGAGCGGTCCCTCGTAGGGAGGGAGGTCTGCCAGCTGCGCCTCAGGCTTCCTCGCCAAGCCCTTGGAGGTCATAGCCCAAGCTCACGGATGATGCTGTCGGCGTGTCCCCAGCGGTCGATGATGTAGAGGACGAAGCGTATGTCCACGCCTATGCAGCGTTGCAGGTCCTCGTTGAAGGAGATGTCGCCTGACATAGCCTCCCAGTTGCCGTCGAAGGCGAGGCCGATGAGCTCTCCCTTGCCGTTGAACATAGGGCTGCCGCTGTTGCCGCCGGTGATGTCGTTGTTGGAGAGGAAGCAGAGGTGCAGGTCGCCCGTCGCCTTGTCGGCGTAACGCCCGAAGTCGCCTTCCCTTATGAGCGCCTGGATGTCCGGTTCTAACGCATAGTCCTCAATTTCGGCTTGCCGGGCAGCCTTGTCGAGGAGGCTTGTGCTGTTGGTGTAGAAGTCGTAATGCTGCCCCTCGGCAGTGTAGTCCTCCACGAAGCCGTAGGAGAGGCGCATCGAGAAGTTAGCGTCGCTGTAGTGCGGCTCTTCCTGCCGCAGCTCGAGCACTGCCTGTGTGAGCAAGTCCTCGTTCTCCCTGATGAGGCTCTTCGTCCCTGCCGCCTGCTCAGAAATCTCAGCCATCTTCTCACTTATGCCGCTGGCGTAGGCGAGTGCCGGGTCGCTCGTGAGGAGCGTCGTGTCCTGAAGAAGCAAGTCGAGGCAGGCGGTGTCCTTGAGGCAGGTGCGGAGGAAGAGGTCGTGGGCGTAAGCCTTGCAGTCGCCTTGGAAGTCGTCGTCAATGGTCTTGTAGCACGAGGGAAGGAAGGAAGCGCTGACCTGCTCTCGGTAGAGGGAGAGCAGCGTTGCCATCACCTCCTCGTCCACCCTCGGGTCGTAGTCCTTGTAGAACGCCCTGAGGCGTTCCCTTGCCCCTGCCGTCTCAAGGCTGTCGGGCTCTGAGGGGAGGGACTGGAGGATGTCGGCAGGCTGGAATATCTCTATGCCGCGGCGGAAGGTCTCCGTGAAGAAGCCCTGTGCTCTCACGCCTTCTGCCACGCTCTTGTAAGCCTCGTCAAGGGTGGGCAGCACGCCTGCGAAGCGCGCGGTGCGGTCTGAGTCCTCGAGGCACCAGTCCGTTATTACTTGCTCCAGCTTCTGCTTCTCCTCGATGACCTGAAGGTCGCCGACCGCCTTGTTCATTCCTATCGAGTTCTTCCAGTAGTTGCTGCTTGCGGCGTACTTGGAGGCGTACTTAAGGGCGATGCCCTTGTCAGTGTCCATCCAACGCTTCCACACGTCCTGCTTCTTGCCTCGCACGTCTATCATGCTCACGTTCACGTCGTTCACCCTCAGGGCGACACCGTAGCTTGAGAGGTAGCGCGACGTGCTGCCGGGGTAACCGATGGTCATGCAGAAGTCGCCTGGCTGGTAGCCGTCGAGGCTGACCTGAGCGTACTTGGCGGTCTGAAGGGGAACGTTCTCCTGCGAGTACTCGGCGGGGTCTCCGAGGGAGTCGGCATAGATGCGGAACACGCTGAAGTCGCACGTCTGCCTCGGCCACATCCAGTTGTCCGTGTCGCCCCCGAACTTGCCGAGGCTCTGGGGAGGCGTAAGGACGAGCCTCACGTCGTTGTACACCTTGTATATTGACGCATAGAACTGGCTTGCCCCGAAGAACGACTGCACCTCGCAGTAACGGTCGGGGTATGCCTCCTCGTATTCTTCCTCCACCGACTGCATGACGCTGTCCACCTTGTCCGAAGGAAGCCCTTCCATCCCCCGGCGTATGCGTGTGGTGCAGTCAACGGTGCGCTCGAGGAAGCGCACGAAGAGACCCTCGACGGGACGCTCCTCTGCGTAAGAGTGAGCCACGAAGCCATTGTCGAGTATGTCGTCGTCGGGCGTGGAGAGCGTCTGCACTGAGAAGTAGCCGCAGTGGTGGTTGGTGAAGGCCAGTCCGTCAGGGCTTACCACGACGGCGGAGCAATAGTCGCCGAAGTCGAGCACAGCGTCCTTAAGGCTCGGGCCGGTGGTGTTGTAGAGGTCACGCGGCGTTAGCTCCAGCCCCAGCTCCTTCATTATCTCCGCCGTGCGTGGGTCTATCTTGTTGAGCATCCACATGCCCTCGTCGGCGTGTGCTCCAAGGCTTGCCACAAGGCAGAGCCCAGCAATCAGTAAGTTCTTGGGTGTCATATCGTTTAAGGTTTACTTCTTCTTCGGGTGGCGGCGGGCAGAGCCTTCGTCAACGTCCGTGAACTGATCGGGGTGAAGGAACTTCATCCAATCTTCCTTACGGAAGATCCTCTTTTTTTCTGGCGAGCGCTCCGGCTCGCTGGGACGGAACTTCTTCCCTCCTTGTTGAGGCTGTGCTTGCTCTTGCCTCTTGCCTCGAGGCGACCTGCCTGCTGCCTCAGCCCTGCGCTGCCTTCTGTTCATAGGTTGTTCGTCACGTTGGAAGGCACGCTCACGCCTCTCCCTGTCGCCTCCCCCACCGCTCCACGCACTGCGCCCGCTCTTGGCGGCAGGACCGTTGGCGTTGCCCTGACTGTCGGCTATGGCAGCGTCAACCACACGCCCCTTCACCCTTAGCCCCTTCAAGCCGCTTATCACCCTCTCAGCGTCCTGCTCAGGCACTTCTATGAAGGAGAAGTTCTTCAGGAGGTCGATGCGCCCCATCTGCACCTTGCCCCCTCGCACGTGCTCGTTCACCATGCGGATAATCTCCTTGGCGAAGTAGCCGTCAGCCTTGGAGACGGTAAGGAAGATGCGGGCGTAGCCCGGCTCGGGGTTGCGGTCTCCCTTCTGCCTGCGAGCCTTGCCCTGCGAGCCGTCCTTGCCCCTTTGGCCAGCGTTCTCAGGCACGTCCTCTATCTCGGGAGCGTTGGCATAGTAGCGTATAAAGCGGCCGAACTCACGTGAGAGCACACGCTTCACGAGGTCTTCCTTGTCGAGCCACTCCCAGCGCAGGCGAACGTCGTCCATAAAGGGCGCTATCTCCTCCTCGTCCACCTCAGTGCGCTCTATCTCGTCGATGACGTGGTACAGCTGCTTGGAGCATATCTCCTTGGGGTTGGGAAGCATCTCACGCACGAACTGCTTCTTTATCTCGCGCTCCACCAGTCTTATTTTGTTCCTTTCCCTCTGGTGTACTATCGAGATGCTTGTACCCTTCTTGCCAGCCCTGCCCGTGCGGCCGCTGCGGTGAGTGTAGTTCTCAACGTCGTCGGGCATGCCGTAGTTGATGACGTGCGTAAGGTCGTCAACGTCCAAGCCACGGGCAGCCACGTCGGTAGCCACGAGTAGCTGTGTGCGGTGCCCACGGAAGCGTTGCATCGTCAGGTCTCTTTGCTGCTGGCTCAGGTCTCCGTGCAGAGCCTCTGCGTTGTACCCGTCCCTAATGAGGTTGTCCGCCACTTGCTGCGTCTCCACCCTCGTGCGGCAGAAGATGATGGCGTATATCCTTGGGAAGTAGTCAACGACCCGCTTCAGCGCGAGGTACTTGTCCTTGGCAGGCACCATATAATATATGTGGTTGACGTTCTCCGCCCCCTCGTTGCGTGAGCCCACCTGTATGGTGGTAGCCCCCTTGAGGTAGCGTTGTGCTATGCGCTCTATTTCCTTGCTCATCGTGGCGGAGAAGAGGAGGGAGCGGTGCTCAGAGGTAAGCCCCTCGAGGATGGCCTCAAGCTCGTCGTGGAAGCCCATCGAGAGCATCTCGTCCGCCTCGTCAAGCACGAGGTCGCTAACCTCCCTTAGGTCTGCCGCCCCTCGTCTCATAAGGTCGAGTATGCGCCCTGGTGTGGCGACAACGATGTCCATCCCACCCTTAAGCGCGCGTATCTGCGGCTCTATGTTCGCCCCGCCGTAAACGGCAAGGATGCGCACCGAGGGCAGGTGAGAGGCGAACGACTGCATATCGTCGGCAATCTGGAGGCAAAGCTCTCGTGTGGGGCTGAGTATAAGGCACTGCGGGAGGCGGCCTTTCGTGGCGGGTCGCTGCCTCTCGTTAAGCTTCTCGAGGAGGGGCAAGCCGTAGGCTGCCGTCTTCCCCGTTCCGGTCTGCGCCAAGCCTATAAGGTCGCCACCGTCCTTGAGCAAGTGAGGGATCACTTGCTCTTGTATCGGCATCGGGCGCTCGTACCCTTGCTCCTCGACGGCCTTAAGCAATGGCTCGCAAAGGCCGAGCTCTGTGAAGTCTGTCATATCAAGTCAACGCTGTTAAGTCGGGCGCGAAGGTAGCGTTTATTGTTGAACTGGGCAAACGCGCCGCGGCGGCTATCCCCAAGGTGTCGGGACCGCTTCAATGAACAAGTTGGAGTCGCTTCAATGAAGCGGTTGTGGTCGGGGTTAGCGCAGGAACACCTTGCGTCCGCCCTTGATGTAGACGCCTCTTTGGGTGGGCTTCGCGACGGGTCTGCCCGAGAGGTCATAGTACGTGTCCCCGGGGGGCTGCCGCCTCTCTGCTTGAGGCGTGACGGCGGGAAGCCCTGTGTAGTCGTCCGTGCTGTACGGGGTGAGCTGGCTGAGCACGTAGGAGGCACGGTCGCGCAGCCACTGCTTCGCCTCCTGCGCCTGTAGGGCATAGTCGGTGGTGTCCTTGCTGGAGGTGTCGTTCTCCCTGTTATGCTGGAAGGAGGAGGCGGCGAAGGCATAGTACTCGTCGCAGTAGTCGAGCAGCTCGTCCAGCCCCCCCCCCTCATAGAACTGCGTCATAAGGCAGTAGTAGAGACTGTCGACGGCGGTGGCGTTCTGGCGCAGTGCCTGGAAGAAGCCCTTCGAGTTCTTGCCGGGCGAGGAGAAGTCGTAGTAGTCCCAAGTCTGGTAGGAGCGGAAGTACTGCTTGCTCGCCCCGTAGCCAAAGTCGTAGTCGCAGTCCCACAGCGGTCCGAAGTGCCAAGGGGTAGCGTCCTGCTCCCCGTACGCTTGGCAGTCGGTCACGTCCTCGCTAAAGAGGTAGACGCTCTTCGGGTGCTCCACCTCGCGGTTGACGATGAGCTCGCAAGCGAGCAGGTAACGGGCGAGGCTTGCCGCGTCCACTCTGAGGAGGTAGGTGTCAGTGCCCGAGGCTACGAGCCGCACCATCTCGTTGAAGTCCTCTATAATCGCCTCCGCCGTAAGCTGCACCCCGTCGTCTGTGAGGTCGGGCGAGTGTATCTTGGCGGGCAGGCTGTAGGCGTTGTCGCTGTAGA
>JAJPZF010000186.1 GCA_021204545.1 Prevotellaceae bacterium | reverse complement strand
CGAAGAGCGTCAGCTGCACCACCTTCGGCCGCCTCGGCCCTCCGTTGTCGTGCAGGTATATGCGGAACTTGTCGCCCTCCACAACGTCGTAAACCAAGCAGTGCGTCTCCACGAGGAATATGGCCTCGGCGAACTTAAGCAGCAGGCTCGGCAGGCAACTGAGCTTCAGAAACGCCTCGATGTAGCCGCCTCCCCAGCGCACACCCCGCAACACCGCGTCGTACGTGTCGGGCAAGTCCTCGTCGACGACCAGCCCCCTGCGCCAGTGCATGATGGACACTCCCCTGCCATCCAGCCCGCTTATAACCTCGTCTATTGTCTTCATATAGCCATCACCATAGCAGTATCTCGAGCATAATGGTAGGACTGACGTCCACCCTGATGGCGTCCTTCTCCACAAGCTCCCGCATCTGCCCGAGGGTGAGCGGCAGCCACTGCCCGTCAAGGCTGAGGTCAATCCCCTCGCCTTGCGGCAGAGCCCTAATCAAGCCCTCAAGCTTGGTCGGTGGCACAGAGCCGTATGTCTGCCCGCGGCTGACGCGTGTGAAGACGAGGTACGTGGCCCTCCTCTGGTGAAGCTTGCCGATGATGTGGTCCTTGTCTTCCTGCGACTTCATAGTCTCACTTCATCATGTCCTGCATAAGTATCAGCCCCTCGAGCAGGCATATAACGGGGTCTATCTTTGCGTTGGGCGAGGCTTTGACGGGCTTGGCGTTGTCCATGCGGTCCACGTCGAGCAGGCAGTTGCCGAAGCACCAGGGCAGCAGGGGGCTGCGGGAGAACTCAATGGCCTTGAGGGCTATCAGCCTCTCGAGTGTCTGCACACTTGCGTTGAATGCCCCGTTTGTCTGGCGCACGGGCTTCACGAGGTTCTTGGGGTCCACGCGCCTTGCCCTGAGATAGCCGCCGAGGTAGTTGACGAACACCATGCTGTCGTAGGGGTCGTAACCGATGCGCATAAGCCTCAGGCTTGCGGCGACCTCCATCAGGCGGTCGATGACCTCAGGCTCTGTTACCACGTCGCCCTCGCACACTCTGAGCCATCCCTGCTCCTGCCACTGGTGGTAAAGGCGGGTGTTGGGGTTCTCGTCCAGAGAGCGTCGCGTTATCCAAGCGTCGCAGTCGCCGAAGAACTGCTTTGTGCGGGAGTTGTAGCAGAGGTAGGCGATGGCGCAGAGGTCGTCGCCACGGCTGAAGTCCATTCCTGCGAAGCACATCCAGCCGTCGGCTGTCTTGAGGGTGTCCACGCTCTTGCGCTCTCCTTGCAGGCGCGCTATGTCGGCGGCCTTGACCCACGGCTTGACGCGCGAGCTTTGGAAGACGTTGTAGAGCTTGGTGATCTGCTCCTTCTTCTTCTCGGGGTCGAGCTTCATCCGCTTCCATTCCTCCACGTAATAGTCAGGCTGCACGGTGATGCCTATGTGGCGGTTAACCTTGTAAGCCACCTCGGGGCGTTGCAGGCTCTGCTCGTCCTCCTCCCACTGGTCGGGGCAGCAGATAACGCTAAAGTTGTGGTCCACCTCCCTTTCCAAAGGCTGCCCGTCGAGCGGGGCTTCCATCTCTTTGAGCAACGCCTCCTTGATGCCCTCAAGCTTAATCTCAAAGGGTCCGCGGTTGACACGGCTGGCGGTGGTGGTGTAGACGCTCATAGGCTCGAGCCTCGTCCCCATGCTGCCCTCCATAACCTGGAAGGTGTTCATAGCGTCGCAACGCCCCTTGATATATCCAGCAGCCGCGGCCTCGTCGAACACGCATAATTGGGCGACGGCCCCGTCCTTAGCCTTGCTCGAGGCGGTCATAGCCATCACCTTCGCCTCCCGCCGCTGCCCTGGTTTCCAATTCAATTGCGTTGCCGTGAAACGTATATACCTCTCCTTGGGGTCGAGCTGGTGCACAAGGTCGTAAACCAGCTTAAAGAGTATCTGGCTCTGCGTCTGCGAGTTGCTGAGGCAGTAGCCCTCGCTGTTATTGTCCTCAAACATAAAAAACCAGAGCTGGAAGAACGCCGCGAGGGTGGTCTTCGAGCTCTTGCGCGGTATGAAATAGACACACTCCGTTATGCGCCTTCGCGTCTCTCCCCGCCGCATAATGCCGAAGGGGTTGACCAGCTCCCACACCTGTAGGGGCGTGAGCTTGTAGTATGTCCTGCCCCGAAGCCCCGCGAACTGCAAGCCGCCGCTGTATTCCCTGCGCTTGTCGCCGTCCCAGATACCCTCGTAGCACTGAAGCACCTTCCTCGCCTTCTCGGTGTTGAAGCCGTAGGTGTAGCCCATCCGCAAGCCCTTGCGTATGCCCAGCAGCTCGTAGAGGTTAGCCCTGTCAACGTCCTCACGCACGCAATCGAGGATATACTTCCGCACACGGGGGTCAACCTCCAGCAGGGGGTTGCCGCCCTCATACGCCCGCATATAGCCCCGAATGTCCCCGAGGCACTGCGCCTTAATCTGCTTCGCCTTCTCGTCCGTCATCGTCCCGTCTGCTTAGAAAGAAGTCCCTCGTGAATTCATACGCCCCTTGTCGAACTGAAGGCAGCAGTTCTCAACGCGTGGATTGGTGTTGAAGTTGGCACTGCCCTGAGCCGTGAAGTAAAAGCCTTCCGCCTCGTTCGCCCCCGCCATAACCTTGCCGTGGCTCTTCACGCACTTCGCCTCACACCTCCCCTTATGCTCATAGATGAAGGTCTTGATGCGCTGCCACACGTCGGGGTAAAAGCTGGGGTAAGTGAAAGAGAGGCGCATGGCGAGCCTTCCTATCCGCCCCTCCTCCACCCAGTGGGCAAGCGTCAGCCAGTCCAGCCCGCTGATGCACCACGTGGCTATCAGAAGCTCGTTGAGTTGGTGGCGGTTGACAATCGCCTTCAGATAGCTAAGCGCGTCAACGTCCCCGTCAGTCAGGAAGTTGTAGACACACCCCTGCTTAAAGTCCTCATAACTCAATGCCTCCAGTAACTCAACCTCGGAGAAGGCGCGGCGGTTGACAAAGGCCTCGACGTACTTTTTATAAAGCTTGGTACGCCTCACACGCTCAAAGGGCAGCCGCTCCTGCCAACAGGGGTCTTGGCGGTCTACATGCTCCTTGCCCAAGCCTCCCCAGCTTGCGACGCCAAGCCCGAATGTGTCACGGGGGTCACGCCTCTCAGCCATTGGCTATCTCCTTTCCGAATTGCGCGAGCGGGTACACGTCGCTCTCCTTGCCCGCGTCGTTAATCTTGCTTGGTGTCGCGCTGTAAGTAAGCCCCAGCGTGCAATACAGGTCGCTCGTCGTCTTGGTAAGCTTCTCGTACTTCGCAAGCCCAGGGTGGGTCACGAACTTAATCTGCCCAGCAGATCCGTACTCGTTACCGCAAAGCTTGTCGCTGTTCATCAGCTCGTCCCACAGCTTCCGCCTTAGAATGGTAAGGCAGGCGGTGTTCTCTATCTGCGGGTCGAGGAAGCTGTCATACTCGCCCTTACGGGCGGTCACGAGGGACTTCAACCGCTCCATCTCATTTCGAAGGTCACTCTTGTTGCTCATCGCTATCTTGCTCTGTATTATCGTCATCAAAGCCCTCGAAGAAGCCGCCCGCAAAGCCCGTCTGCGGCTTCTGAGGGGTCTTGCCCTTATAATGGAACTTAATCACCATCTGGCGGGTGCGGTCGTAGGGGTCGCGGTAGGTCTTAAGGTTCTCGTGCGTTATGTTCAGATATCCCTCCTCACGCCACCGCTCCCAGTCCTCATCACACCAACGCTTCAGGGTCTTGCCGTCCTCCAGCTTTGCGCTCTTCCTGAGATAGATGGCGCGCCTCGACATAGCGTCGAACGTTGCAAGGCAGACGTGCGTCTCCTTCCCGTTCTTCAGACGCTGCCCCTCGGGTATCAATCCCACGAACGGGCAGTCGGCGCAGCGGTCGGGCTGCTTGAACGGCACTTCTATCTTCTTGAACACGGCTCTCGGCATATTCTGCGCTAAATGGTCGGGGTTATAATCAGTTATGAACGATATTCGGCAGTTCTCCCCTCTTTCGGGCAATTAAACATAAAACGCCGAGACTTGCCTTCAGAGGGAACTCCCTGTATAGCCCCCTTCTTAGCCTCGAGGGGGAACGGGAAATTCAAAACTAGCTCACGCGCAGAAGGCGGGTTAGAGTGGATTTGGGAGTTTTCGGGGGGCCTCAAAAAAAAGCGCCCGCCCCGTTCGCTAACCGCCCCCGCCTGCCTCGGCATTGACTGCGAACTTGCCGACGAAATCATCGACGAGGGCACGTGTATGCTCTCGATGCTCCTCAGGCGTGGTGTAACGTTTGACATACGAGTGCGCAAGGGCGTGGCACTCATAGCAAAGCACCTGAAGGTTGCTCTCGTCAAAGCAGAGCTGTCGCTTCTCATCCTCGTTCCTCCCTCGCTCCACTGGTTTGATGTGATGCACTGCGAGCCTCGTCGTCACTCGTCCGCACTGGCTGCATTGCCACATCGCATTGCATTTCGTCCTGAAGGCCCGGGCCGCCCACCCCCTTGACCCCATCAGCTGTCTGTATTCCTTGTCTTTGCTCATTCATCCGCAATGTTATAAGGTCCGCTATGTCCCCGTGCTGCCCAAGCTCCTCGACGTGACGCTTGACGATGTCGCTCACTCTCACACCCTTTTGTGCCTTGGCGAAGGCGCACCAGCTGTCGTAAGCGTCAACGTCAGGCACGAGCGTTATCCTCAGCCCTCGCTCCTCGAGTGGCTTCAGTGCCTCGGCGTTGAGGTTGCCTTTGCCGCCCGTCGCGAGCCACAGGCGTTGCGGGGAGCTGATGCAGCCGTCAATGGCGGCAATCACCGCCGACTTCTCGCTCTCGACTATCCAAGCCTCGGTGATTGCCCCGATGTCCTCGACGCAGTTGAGCAGGTGCAAGCCGAACAGGCAGTGCCGCGTCTGTGTGCCTTTGCGGTTGAGCTTGCCAGCCTTCTCGAGCATTGCCCCGATGTTATTCACGCAATAGCCCTCCTTGCACCTATGCCCGTTGCTCAAGTACTTCATTGCCTTGCCGTCACGCACGTTGCCGTCAACGTCTATCTGCCACCAGATAGTCCAGCCCAACGTCTCGCCCTTGGCTGAAGTCCCCACGAGGTACTGCCGAAGCCACCAGTCAACGCTTGCGGCCTCTGTCGCTTGCCAAGGCAGAGCCTTCAGCCAAGCAGCCAAGGGGTTGAGCTCGTAGTTGCCCACATACTTGGCGGGCAGACCAGCGGGCAGGAGCAGCGTCTCAAGGCTTGAGGGCTTGCATTGAACGACTGGAGCGGGCGTTACGTCCATGCCCGCAAGCTCCGAGGAGTACACGCCAAGACGCTTGGCAAGGTACTCCATTGTCTCGCGGTAGCCCTTGAATGCCCCGCTCTCAAGCAGGAAGTCAACGGCATCACCGCCCTTGCCGCAACTGAAGCACTTGTAGACACGCTTCTGGGGGTTGACGCTAAGGCTCGGGCTGTGGTCGTCGTGGAACGGGCAAAGCCCCAGCCAATTACGCCCACGCTGCCTAAGCTCCACGCGCTCGCCTATCAGCTCGACAATGCGCTCGTTCGCCGCCTCACGTATGCGGCTCTCAAGCTGCTTACTCAACCTTCCTCCTTGAATGCTCATTTCCTTTTTGGTTCTTTTTCCTTTGTCAAAGTTCCTTGCCGTGGCGGGGGGCGTGGCTGGAGCTATCTATATCTATACCCCCCTTTAGGGGGGGTATAGTATATAGGTTTCCGCCACGGCGTAAACATTTCCGCGTCATCTGAACAGCGGGTCATCCTTCGAGTAGAGTATCGTGTTAGTGCCGTCGTGAGAGCGGTCAGCCCTGAGCCTCCCGTCGTTGACAGCCTTCTTAATCAGATCCATCGCAGCGTCCTTGCCGCAACGATGCTCCTTACAGACAGCCTCGCGCAAGGTGCGTGTCGTCATCGTCTCGTCGCCCACTATCTCCTCCACAGGTCGGGGCTTGTAGGCCAGAGCCTCCTCGACTTCAGGCATGGTGTTGAGAGCCATTATCTGAGGCACGCCGAGGTAGTAGCCGCTCACAGGGGCGTCCACTATGTGGAAGCCTATGTCGCTCACGTTCTTGCTCCTTGCTTTCTGGTGCGTGATAGTGAACGTGATGCTGTCCCCCTGCTTTTCCTTCTTGGTCACGAACTCGTCGGTAACCTTGCGCTCTATCGCGCTGCCCATGTGTCCCACCATCTTGACAGTGCCGGGGTTCTGGTGAACGAGACACCACACACTCACGTTCCTGAGGCTTGCCATCACCATCATACGCCTAACTGCCTCTTGGCACTCCCTGAGGTCGTTGAAGTCGTTGACCATGTCGAGCATCCCGTCGACGAATATGACCGACGGGCAGAAGTCGATGACAGCCCTTCGCAAACGCCCCCAGTTCAACGCTATGTCTATCTCATTTCTGAGGTTAATGGCTCTGAAGTGTCCCTGCAACTGCCCAAGTGTCCAGCCCGTCATGTTTAGCAGACGGGCTACGACAGCCAGCGTGTTGCGGTCCTCCATCTCGGTGTCGATGTAGAGGATGCGCACAGGCACGTCGGCGGGCATAATGCGGCGCAAGCCCATATACTCCCCTCGTAGCAGGGCAGCCATCAGCAGGGTGAATGTCATCGTCTTGCCGTGTCCGCTCTGCCCCGTCAGTGTGTGTATGCCGCCGAGCGGGGCGAAGCCCGTCGTGCCGTAGCATAGAGTGAAGTCGGGCGGCGTGTACGGCTGCGAGATGTCAAACCAGCCAGCGTCCTCGACTTCGGGCAAGTCCTTCTCCCATGCCTGAATGTCAGCCTGAGGCTCTTGCTCCTGCCCTAGGTCTACATAGCCGCCCTCTTCCAACACGCTCATAAAGCCCCCTCTTTTTCCGTTTACCGCGTTTTCTCCCCTTGCCCGTGCTGTTGCCCGTCCAGCTCGTCAAAAACCAGATTAAGGGCATCTCCTCGCAGGAAGCGTCTGTAGCCGTTGTCCACCCTCAGAGCACCCCACACCCAGGGCTTGCCCTCGATGGCCTGGCGTATCTCGTTGGTTGGGCAGCCTCTTTTCTCCGCGGCCTCCCGCACGGTGTAGTATATCATGTCGTCAAAGCGCGGCATGTCACGCCTCCTCCTCGTCCTGCCGCCACGTGCACCACGTCATCAGCGCAGCCACGGCTGTCATCACGCCCAGTGTCCAGCACGCGAACGCGTGTCCGCCTGGGCTGCTAATCTCTTGGGCGGGGCGAAGCAGCTCCTGCCCGAAGGTGAGTGCGAAGCCAATGCACAGCACCACTTTCAATGTCTTTCCAATCATTGCCTTTGTCTTTATGGTTAAACGTTATCAGAATACTCTCTCCATTGCCGCCGGTCTCAGGGGCCGCCCCTGCTCGTCGAGCCTGTCGCGCCCGTAGTACACGCGGTTGAGCATCAGCCCCCTAAGCTGCCACTTGCCCAGCACCTTGTTCTGGGCGAGCATGTAGGGACGCTGCCTCACTATCTCCCTTAGCGTCCCCTCGCTGCACCCCCAGAGGCGCACGGCCTCGGCGAACGTGTAGCGGCGTCGGTTGTCAAAAAGCTCAGGGTCTGTCTGCATAGCTCCTCTCAGTCCTTTGCCTCAGCCGCTCCGCCTTCCTCGGAAATAGCTGCTGCCACGTCACCTGCTCGCCGTAGAACTCCGACACTATCCTCTCCACGTCCCCGAGCACGCCCCTCGGCGGCTCGCAAAGCCCGTTCGCCCAACGCCACACACACTCAGGCGTGCGGTGCAGCTCCTCGCTCAGGCGGCGTGTGAGCTCCGTGTATCGCCTCGCCGCGAGGCGAAGCTCCTCCATCCTCTCCGTGAATGTCTTAACCTCGCTGTCCATCTCTCTTCTCCCTTTCCGCCTTGGCCATCATCAGCGCGTCGCCCACTGGCTCAATAAGAGCCTTGAACATCACGAGCGTCTGTAGCGCGAGCAGCAGCGCGGCATCGCTGAAGTTGAAGACGCTGTCGCTCTCCTGCGCCTCGCCCCGCACGTCCCAGAGGAACGTCTCGAGCGTGCCGCACACCTCGTCAAGCCGCTCAAGCTTCCTCTCGTGGCTCAGCTCACGCAAGCCGCTCAGTGCCATGCTGATCCGTGCCATAAGCTTGTTGTCTTTGCCTTGATTATCCATAATGCCTTTGTCTGTTAGCCTCAATTCATGCGCCGCGCACCCCCTTGTTAGGGGGTCTCTCCACCCCCTTGCAAGGGGGTCTCCCC
>JAJPZF010000177.1:3090-8627 GCA_021204545.1 Prevotellaceae bacterium | reverse complement strand
GATCTTTCCCGTCAGCACGCTGCCGCCCTCGCCCTGCAGCTTCATGTCTCTGTCATCAAGATAGAGCGTACTGCCAAGATAGTATGTCCCGCTCGGAACGAGGACGTAAGCCCCGTATTCCACGGCCGCCGCCAACGCCGAGTCGAACGCGCCCGTGTCGTCCGTCGTCCCGTCAGCGGTCGCCCCGTAGTCCAATACGTTGAAGTATTCGGGAACCTCGTCAAGGGAGACGCTCAGCGTGTAGTCGGACGCGCCCATGACATAGGCGCCGCTCTGCGTGACGTAGCCAGAACGCTCCACGGTCCACGTGATCTCCGTGCCATCCACGGCCTCCACGCTGTCAGTCTTGACGCCGTTGATGGTTACGGTCGCGTCGGAGGGATCCGTCTCGATGCTGAACGTGTGCGCCGCCGAAGCCGCCTGCGTGACGGCAATGGTGAAGTCCTTTGTGTAGGTGTAACCCAAAGGCGACGCGAACGTGACGGTGACGGTGACGACGCCCGACCTCTCCTCGGTCCCGGAGTTCTTCTCCGCCGTGATCTTGACCGTCGGATTCTCGCCTAATTTCGCAATCTGGCTCGCGGTCGCCGTCAGCCAGTCGGAGTCGGTCGCCGCCGTGACGGAGGAGCCGTTCGTGGAGTATTCGATCTCCACTGAGCCGCCCGCCGCGTCGAATTCGGACAGATCGGACAGCAGCTCGAATGTCGGCGTGCCGAACACGACGTCCTCCAGCGCGGCCACCCGCTCCTCAAGGGCCGTCACGTCCGCCCCGCCGCCCGCAGCCGAGATCTTCCCGTTAAGACGCTCCAAAAGGTGGTACAGCCCGCCGTCCTGCAGCGTGTAGATCTTTCCGTTTTCCGTATTGTCTGCCATTTGTATCCGTTTTAATGGGAGAGGCCGAGGCCCCTCCCCGTTTCACATTACTCCCGCCGACCTCACGCGCCGAACACCTCGTCGCATATCGCGTCGATGTCCTCCGCCGTGATCTCCACGATGTCCTCGCTCTTGACGTACCCGTCAAGGTCCGAACTCTTAGCGTAGTCCGAAAGCTCGCTCTCCTTCGCGTAGTCGGTCAGAGACTCGCTCAGAGCGTCCTCCGTGACGTACCCGTCGAGGCTCGGAATGTCCTCCGTCTTGGCGTAGTCCGAAAGGTCGGACGTGTTCACGAGCGTGTCGGCGTCGATGCCGTCCAGCTTGGACTTGTCGGCCGCGCTCATCAGTCCCGCCGCCGAGGTCGTCGCCTCCGGCACGCTCACCGTGAGGGTGTACACGCCGTCCGCCGAGGTGACGGTGATGTAGTCGCCGCTCACCGTGATCTCCTTGACCTTGTAGCCGCTGAGGTCCACGTCCGCCTTGAACGAGCCGATCTTCTCCCACGCCCCGCTCACGATGATGTACTCGTCATAGACGTTCTGAGCCTCGACGCTCGCGGCGTCGGGAATCAGATAGATCTTGCTCGAGTCGGCCGAGGCCGCGTCGGGCAGTTCAGTGACCACGCTCGCTATGGTGTGGTCGAAATCCGCGACCGCGCTCTTCGCCGCCGCGTCCGCATAGGTCTTGATCCTCGCGACGAGCTCCTGAAGGCCCGCCGTGCCGAAATAGCTGATTTGTTCAACTGTTGCCATTGTCTTTTGTTTTTAAATGGTTTATAATAAAGTAGTACCGTTGTCACTTTCATCGTCGTCCGCGCCGTCCGAATCCCCCGCCGTCGCGTCGAATATCTCGGCCACCTCGTCGGCGGTGATCTCGCGCAGGGACAGCGCGGCGGCCTCCTCGCCCGCAAGGGTGCCGTCGAAGAGCTCGTCGACCTCCTCGGCCGTTATCTCCCGGAACTCCACATTGGAGGCGTTCGCGGAGCCGTCCGATGCGTTGATTGTGAAGCCCAGCTCCTCAAGCATCTCGTCTATCATCTCGTCGGTTATCGGCTCGATGTCCGCCGTGCCGGAGCCGTCGGCGCCGTCCTTGCCGTTGGTCAGGGTCGCGGTGGTCTCGCTGCCGTCCGCATCGGTCACGGTCACGACGGCCCCATCGTCAGTCTGCTCCACCTTCGCGGAGAGGTTGGCCGCCGCCTCCTTGGCCTTCTCGACGGCTGCGGTGACGGCCGCAAGCTGATCGTCAATACCGTCAAGAATCTCGGTGAGGTTGGTGTCGAGGAAGAGGGCGAGCGCGTCGCGTATGTCGCCGCAGGCCTCGACGAGATCGTAGAATAGTGACCCGACCTGCTCGGCCGTGACGCTCTTGGTCTTCACCGCGTCACGGATGGTCGCCGCCCTCTCGAGCAGATCGTCCGTAGCGATTTCCGCCACCTTGTTCTCTGTAAGCTCCATTATGCAAATACTCTTTCAAATTCGTCCGTAAATATTCTGGTCAGCGACGGCAGGGAGCCGGAGTCGTTCTGCTCGAACGTGATTTCCTCCTCTTCCTCGGCCGTCTCTTCCTCTATCTCTCCGAGCAGCGCGCGCAGCTCCGCGTCGGTTATCTCCGTGGCCGGAGTGAGGCCCCGGTCGGAGTAGAACGTCTGCACGGTACTGTCCGCCGTGTCGTCGTATTCCCACTGCAGCACGGTCCCGTCCTCAAGCCGGTCGGTGATGCCCACGCCGTTGCGCTCGGCGAGGGCGAACACTCCCTCCACGCCTCCGAGCGTCTGCACCGCAATGTCCAGCAGCGACTGCCTGTCCTTGACCGTTACCTCCATTGTTCTATTCCACCGTTACCGTGTCATCGTCCGATATGCTCACCTTGGATATCTCAACCCCGCACGACTGGATCATCTTCTTTGTCCGCGTCGGCCACATCACGTCCCTCGCCCCGCCGAGCAGGAAGCGCACCTCGCCGCCTATCAGCGGGATCTCCTTCATCTCGCCGCGCACGGCCACGATGACGTTCTCGCAGATCTGGGCCTCGTTGTCCCTGATCGCCGCCGCCCCATGCTCCACAAGCAGGTCATTGCTTTCGGAAGATAATACAAACCCTTTCATTGCTCTATGTCAGTGTTTCCAAGGTTTTTCGCGACTACTGTTTGTAGGGTCGTTGCGGCCCATGATGACACATTAAACTCGGTTCCAGACATAAAAGTTCCCGTTATGGGGCCTAAAGTCCCCTTGAGTTCATTTATATCACCAATAATGTCGTTCAACGCATCTGCCACTTCCGACGAAAGCGGCACGCCGCCGTTGTTTCCGCCGTTAAAGGTGATCTTGCTGCCGGTCATCTCCATGGAGATGCTGTCGCCGTTCTTGGCGGTGATCGTGTCCTTGTCAATGGTCAGCGAGACGTTGTCGCCCACCTTCACCTCAATGCCGTCCTCATCGATGGTCAGCCTTGCGGTGTCCTTGCTTACCGTCACCTCAATGCTCTCGATGTCGTCGGTCAGCAGCACCGCCCCGGCCTCGCCGTAGGACATGAACCCGACCACCACGTAGCTGTCCTTGCGCGGAAAGGCCACTATCCCGAAGTCACTGCCCTGATTGGCCTGAAGGTTCACCCCGAGAAGCGGCGCGCTACCGTCTATCGGCGTGCAGTCGACCGTGCGCGCGTCCCTGTCCACGCTGTCCACGGTGCAGATCATGCTCACCGTCCGGCCGCCGTCCCCGGCCATCGTCCTTATGGCTTCCCTTATGGTCATTGCGTGTCCGTCCTCTGTCCGAGCGTGATTTCCTGCCGGAAGCCGGAGGTCCCGTACCTGATCACGTTCCTGCTTACCTGATATATTCCCTTCCGCTCGCCGTCGATCCGGATCCCGACCGTGTCCAGAAGATCGACCAGCCGATAGCCGAACGTCGTGAAGCTGCCGGTCAGGCCGTCGCGCTTGAGCCTCGTGACCTCCTGCTCCGCCCATACCCTCAGTTCGTCCTCAGACATGTTCTTGGCGTGGAGCGTCCTCCTCTCCCCGTCGCTGTCCCCGACCTCCACCGTGATGCGCTTGTCGTTCTCCGGCATGAAGCTGACCGCCGTGACGCGGATCCTCATGTCCTCGGCCTTCCGCTGCTCGAGGCCGCCGTCGTCGATGATGTTGACGGACGACTCGAAGACCTGCGAGGGCCGCGCGGCGTCCCCGTGCTCGAAGAGGACCCCGCAGTAGAGGACCGGCTTCCCGTCCTCCTGACGAAAGAAGCTCCGTATGCCGCTCTCGTGCAGGTTCTCCAGAAGAGCCGCCACGGTGTCGGCCTGAACCCTGTACTGGCCGATGTTCTGCTCTCCCATGACCTTGACCGTGTAGTTGGCCGCAAGGCCCTGGTCCTTCAGCAGCGTCGCGAGGTCGACGTTCCTGTAGGAGTTCTTCTTGGCCTCCATCTGCTTGAGCACGAACATCTCGTCCTCGCAGGTGAGCACGACCGGGGTCTTCAGGCTCACGTCCCTCACGTAGCCGACGAACACCTGCTGCAGACTGTCGTCGTAGCCGAGCGACACCGTCACGCCGTCGCCGCGCCGCACGGGAACCTCCGACTCCCCGTCCCACCTGACGCGCTTGGGCAGGGTGATCCGGCACGTGTCCGTAAGCTGCTCGGTGTCGCGGGTGATCTCCACCTCCGTCACCTTGCCGAGCCTCCATTTCCGCTCGCCCGAAATCGTTATGTCCGCAGTCAGTCTGTACATCGTTTAACCGGGTCTTAAACGCCGTTAATAGTCCGTGCTGTATATGTTGTACTCATCGTCGCTCAGGGCCGATATGTTGATGACCTGATAGTTGCTCGCCGTGTCCTGCGACACGGAGAACGACTTGATCACGATGCTGTTTATGTCGAAAAGGTCGAGGAACTCGCTGTGCACGCCGAGAGCGGTCTGCCTCTTCAGGTACTCGCGCAGCTGCCTGATCCCGTCGGAGGGATATTCGTCGACGATCACCCCGTCGCGCACCGCCGCGATTCCCACGACGATGCTGATCTCATAGTCGCCGTCGTTGATGTACTCCTTCACCGTGCCTTCCCTGCCCACCATCTGGGTGCTGACTATGTTCTTCGACCGGCTGATGGACACGATCGCGTCGTTCATCACCAACTGACTGCCTTTCTCGTTCTCGAAGGTCAGCTCGCACAGGGCGTATCGGTCCTGCCAGTAGCTCCTGTCCGTGATCGGGGAGGTGAGGTCCCCGGTGGTGATGGGGTTGCCGTGGCCGTCCCATGAGGGGGCCTCCCCCGTGCGGGCGGGCTTCAGGCTCGACGAGCCGTTCGCCTCCCACGAGGGAGCCTCTCCGGTGCGGGCGGGCTTCAGCCCGTAGAGCCGTCCCTTGGCCTGGACGGCCGCTCCCGCGAGAATGAATGAGAAGGATATCGGTAACATTATACTGCAAGGTTTACGTCGTTGACCGCGCTCAGAAGTGCCTCCGACACCATGTCCTTCACCTTGGACAGATCCGTCGCGAGGTTGGTGGTGTGAATCTCAAAGCGCTCCACGAGCTTCTCGATGTTGACGGTGACGTTCCTCACCGTCCCGGCTCCGGAAGAGGCTCCCGCGCCGAGTCCGCCGAGGCTTCCTCCCGTCACGTCGGCCGCGTCCGTCGAGTAGGCCTCTGGGGCCTGAGGACTGCACGTGCCGGC
>JAJPZF010000177.1:0-3080 GCA_021204545.1 Prevotellaceae bacterium | reverse complement strand
CGTCTCTCCATCTCCCTCTCCATCGCCGGCCTTTCCTTTCCTGCGCCGTCTCTCGGCCCTGCGCTGCTCCCGCTCCGGCCGCGTCTTCTCCATCTCATCGGTGTAGGCGCCCTTCGCCGAGCCCCATATCCCCTTGAAATAGTCCCCGTAGCCTCCGACCAGCTGGCCGAGGGCGTCCTTCATCCCACGGAAGTCGAAGTGCACGAGGGCCTTGAGAAAGTTCCATATAGACGAGAAGATGTTCTTGGCGAGGGTCCACATCCCCACGAAATAGGACTTGATGCCGGCGAAGAGGGCCTTGACGCCCGCGCGGAACCAGTCGACCTTCTGGTACAGGACCACGATGGCCGCAATGGCCGCCGCTATCCACCCGACTATCGGGATGTTCTTGATGGCCACGCCGACGGCGCGGCACGCGGTGGTGGCCGAGGTTTTGAACGCCGTCCACGCCACCTTCGAGGTGGCCGCGAAGGTCGCCTGTGCCGTTCCGGTGGTAACGAGGGAGAGCAGATAGGATCCGAGGGCCTTCAGCCCCTGCGCTATGCCCACCGTGGCGAACCTCACCAGTCCGAGAGTGGCCCGGGCCATGTTGATCACGAAGCCGTTGGACTCGAACTTTCCCGTCTTCAGCTCGAAGTTGAGCATTCCCATCTGGACCCGGGCCGCGTAGATTCCGCCCTTTATCCCGGACCAGACTCCGCTCAGCCCGCCGATCGAGGAGATCCACGAGTGCGCCGTCTGAAAGAGCGGGATGAGCTGTCCGAGCGGAACGAGAGCCTCCATAATGGTGCCGACCCACAGCGACATTCCCCCGGTGGCGTTGAACACGGAGATCTTCAGATCCTCGAACTGCTGATGAATCCGGGCGGCCTTCTCGGCGTAGCTGTCCATCACGATCGCCGCCTGATCCTGCGCCGAGGTGGTGCCGGTGACGGCGTCGGTGAAGTCCCTGAGGCTGTCGGTGCCCTGGATGAGGGCGCGGGCGGCGTTGGCGTTCTCCCGGCCGAAGAATGCCGAGAGCAGCGCGTCGTCGTTGAGTATGGGCTTCAGCGATTCGAGCCTCTCCCTGAGCGGCTTGGTCTTGTCGCCGAGCAGCTGCACGTCGATGCCTGCCTGCATCAGCTCCTCCTGGGTGTTCTTGGGAAGGAACCGGCCCTTGGAGAGGGTGGTCAGGACGTTGCGCAGCGCGACGCCTCCCTCCGACCCTTTCTTGCCTGCCTTGTCGAGCACCTGAATCGCGGCGTTGGTCTCCTCGAAGCTGATGTTGGCCGCCTTGGCCGCCATTCCGCACTGCTGCAGGGCCGTCTTGATCGCCGGCAGTTCGGCGGACCCGGCCCGACCGGCCGCCGCCATCACGTTCATCATCCTCGCCATCTCGTCGGCCGCCTTCATCGGATCCTCCAGCGACACGCCGAACTGGTTCATGGCCGTGGTCAGCACCTCGGCGGCGGAGGTCGCGTCGCCTCCCATCAGCTTGCTCGTCGTGGCGATGCTCCTGCCCATGGCCTCAAGGGCGGCGGGGGTCTTGGCCAGTTCCGGAGAAAGCTGGGAGAGCAGCAGCTTGTAGCTCTCCACCGCCTGGGATGCGTCCACGCCGAATGCCTTGGCGCTCTCCCTCGCGTAGCCCTCAATCTCCTTCAGCCTGCTCCCCGTCACTCCGGCCACCGCGCTCAGGTCGTGCAGCTGGCTGTCAAGGCTGATTCCGGACGCGCCCATCATCTGGACCGCCGAGTTGAGCTTCGTGAAGTAGTCGCTGACAAGGCCGAACCTCGCGAACGAGTCCATCATCCGGCCTATGCCCGATGTGGCCTTTCTGACCTCGCCGTTGAGCGTGGCCACGCCTCCGGTCATGTTGTTGACCTGGGTGAAGGCGTTGCCGTCGACGTTGAACGTGTAGTTGATGACGTTGGACATGTCCGGATTTTTCTTAATTTTGCGACGGGTTACATTTCTTGATTATGGACGCTGTTGTCACGGTCTTCGGAGGAATATGCACGGTGCTGATGTATGCCGGAATGGCCCTCATCCCGCTTGTCCTCCTGTACTTCATCTACAAGGGAATCATAGAGCCGCTGCTGGACTCCTTCCGCAGGGGACGGAGGTGATCACTTCCTCGCCCCGAAGAGCGCGGCCAGCATGTCCGCGAGGTTCTTCAGTCTCCAGCTTTCCAGCCACAGGGCCTGTGCGTAGTTGCGGGCCCAGTCCTCGTAGGTCCCCTCCGTGGGATCGATCCCCAGATTCGCTCTTATCAGGGCACAGCCCTTCTCGAACCCGTCGGCGGCGTCGCCGACGGAAAGACGCTGTGCCTCTACAAGTTTTTTAGCGACGCGGTGCAGCCGTTGAGCGCGCTGCCCAGCTGTCCGGCCGTGGCCATGAAGAGGACCGCGTCGGTGCGCATCCTCTCACTGCCTCCCAGCCAGCAGTTGTCGAACATCACCGCCGAGGCCTTCACCTCGTCAGTCTTGGCCACCTTCGACACGGCCGACATCGTCTCAAGACTCGGCCGCTTGAAGTAGCCCACGTGAAGCTCGTCGCCGTCGGCCACGTCGATGCGGATGACCTTGCCGTGGACCTGCTTCCACTTCCTGATCTGGTCCTCCCCTATGCCGCCGTCAAAGGTCGCGGCGGTCTCTCTTCCGGTATCTTCCTCCATGTTCACTGTCCTTTGTGCCCCTCAGGGGGCGGCCCGCGCTTTCCGGACCGCCCGCCGCGAGAGGCTGGTTAAACGGGAAAAGGGTGTCTTTCCGCTACATGTTCCACTCGATGTGCGAGGGAAGCAGCTCAAGCTCTATCTCGGGGGCCGTGTCGCCCTCCTTCCATGTCCTGCCGTTGTCCTTGAACTGGCAGTTGCGGATCTTGTCCGTGCTGACGATCCCGCTGTCGGGGATGTAGGTGACGATCACGTCGAACGGGGCGATGTCCTGCAGCCGGCCGTTGACCGACTGCCTCTGAAGGGACTCGACCTCCTCCTGGTACATCGTGATCTTCGCGCTCGGGGTGATGCGCCCCTTCGCCCGGCCGACCGGATAGCGGCCGGCCCCGTACTTGTTCTCCACCTCCTGCTCGTCCTTGTACTCGAT
>JAJPZF010000269.1 GCA_021204545.1 Prevotellaceae bacterium | reverse complement strand
CCACACGCCTGCTCTTCGTCAACTTCGGCAGCCGGGAGGCAGCCTACTGCCTGCCAGTCATGGCAAAGGCAAGAGAGGCGGGCATCAGCTGCGAGCTTTACCCCGACACGGCGAAGATGAAGCGGCAGATGCAGTACGCCAACGCCAAGCGGATACCTTACGTCGCCATCGCCGGAGAGACGGAGATGCAAGCCCACAGCCTTACGCTCAAGGACATGCAGACGGGCGAGCAAAGGCTTCTCTCTCCCGAGCAACTAATCGACGCCTTGCTATGAGCATACCCACGCTCAAGCGACTTTTTGCACTTCCTCGGTTAAATTGTGTCAAGCGCTTTGCCATAATATGAGGCAGAATACATAACTTTGCGAGTTGCAAGTGGCGAATAACCACGATAACGGTCGACTTAACTAAACAAGAGATATTCAGAGTAAATGAGACAAACCAACATTAAACAACCCGAGGGCAAACTGGGCATCCTGTGTGTAGGCTGCGGGGCAGTGGCAACCACCTTCATGACTGGCGTGTTCATGGCTCGCAAAGGCTTGGCAAAGCCTGTCGGCTCTATGACGCAGTACGACAAGATACGCGTGGGCAAGGGGGCGGACAAGCAATACCTCCACTACAAGGACATCGTCCCCCTCGCCCAGCTCAGCGACATTGTCTTCGGAGCGTGGGACGTCTATCCGCAGAACGCCTACCAGGCTGCCATGTACGCCGAGGTGCTCAATGAGAAGGACATCAACCCCGTCAGGGACGAGCTGGAGCAGATAGTGCCGATGAAGGCGGCTTTCGACAAGAACTATGCCAAGCGCCTCGACGGCGACAACGTGAAGGACTGCAAGACCCGCTGGGAAATGGTTGAGCAACTAAGGCAGGACATAAGGGCGTTCAAGGCGAAGAACCAGTGCAGCCGCATCGTGGTCATCTGGGCTGCCTCGACAGAGATATACGTGCCCGTCGACCTCAGCGTGCACGGCTCGCTCAAGGCTCTCGAGGAAGCCATGAAGGCTGACGACCGCCAGCACGTCGCCCCCTCAATGTGCTACGCTTACGCCGCACTGCGAGAGGGCGCTCCGTTCATAATGGGCGCGCCTAACACCACCGTCGACATACCCGCCATGTGGCAGCTTGCCGAGGAGACGAGGATACCCATCGCCGGCAAGGACTTCAAGACGGGGCAGACGCTCGTCAAGAGCGGCTTCGCCCCAATCATTGGCACACGCTGCCTCGGCCTTAGCGGCTGGTTCTCCACGAACATACTGGGCAACCGCGACGGACTGGTGCTCGACGAGCCCGACAACTTCCGCACCAAAGAAGTTTCCAAGCTCTCAACCCTCGAGACCATCCTCAAGCCCGAGACGCAGCCCGACCTTTACACCGACTACTACCACAAGGTGCGCATAAACTACTACCCGCCCCGCAACGACAACAAGGAAGGCTGGGACAACATCGACATCTTCGGCTGGATGGGCTACCCGATGCAGATTAAGATCAACTTCCTCTGCCGAGACTCCATCCTCGCAGCACCGCTGCTGCTCGACCTCACCCTGCTGAGCGACCTTGCGGCACGTGCGGGACGCTACGGCATACAGCGCTTCCTGAGCTTCTTCCTAAAGAGCCCCATGCACGACTACACGCAGGGAGAGGAGGCGGTGAACAACCTCTACCAGCAGTACACAATGCTCAAGAACGCCATCCGCGAGATGGGCGGCTACGAGGCGGACGAGGAGATGGACTAAGCCGCCCGTACACACACATACATATAAGGAAGCCTCGCCCACATTCCGTGCGGCGAGGCTTCCGCTTTTAGGCGGCGAGAAGAAAGCGTCGCAAGTTGCTTTTCGAAGATATTTATAGTATCTTTGCATCGTAAAGCTTCAGCTTAGCCGCAGCTCTTGAAGTAAGCGCCCGAAAAACCTAACTACCTTTTCACTAAAACCTAATTAGGTTTTCATCAAAACCTAACTACCTTTTTGCCAAAACCTAATTAGGTTTTGCCCCTAACGCTTGGGCGAGTGAGCTCAAAGACCTAAGCGCGTAGGCCCTAACGCTTAGGCGCATCGACCCTAAGACCGTGGTGCGTCGGCTCGAAGGCCACGGCGTGTTGGCATGAAGACAGTGGCGTGTTGGCTTGAAGACCGTGGCGGCAAGCGATTTTCTTCGTGGTTTATTCGTCAACGTTTAGGGAAATGTCTAACTTTGCGCAGACGAACATTAAACCGCACCGATATGTAACAACAGAGAAAGGACATCGAGATAGAAAGCGTTAGCTTTATTCTTGTTCCCCGTAAATCGCCAATTTACTTAAGTTTCCAAGAATGATAGTTAATGCTCACGTGCGTCAGCGTGGGCTTTTAATTGTTTATGGAGACACGGTGTTTGGCGATACCTCAGGGAACGTAGACGAAGTTATTGGTCCACGTTCTTTTATTGTCCCCCTTCCGCCCTTTAGGACCGCCAAACAAGAAACAAACAAGTAAAAACAAAGAGTATGAAACGATTTTTTATTCCTGTGCCTAACGGCACTAGCCCTGCAAGCCCCGTGCTTCGCCTATGATGCCAAGGTTGATGGCATCTACTACAACCTCGACACCTCTGCAAAAACTGCCACGGTTACGTATTACTATTGGAACCAAGACAATAGCAGTGCCTATAGTGGCAGCAGCACTATCCCCTCGACTGTTACTTATAACTATGAAACCTATGATGTGACAAGCATAGGAGATTATGCTTTTTGGTATTGCAACAACCTTACCTCAATCACCATTCCCAACTCCGTGACAAGCATCGGACGCGATGCATTCTATAATTGCAGCAGCCTTACCTCTGTGACTATTCCAGAATCTGTGACATGGATAGGAGATATGGCATTTGCGAGTTGCACAAGCCTGACGGATGTAACCTATAACGCCATAGCAAGTACATATAATACAGAAGGGGAAGGCCTATTCCAAAATTGCACAAGTCTTGAAAGTATTAAGATTGGCACCAATGTCACCACAATACCCCAATGTATATTCAACAATTGTGCATCATTAGAGAATATTGAGGTCGCTGAAGATAATGAATACTTGTGTTCAGTGGATGGTGTATTATACACGAAAGACATGTCAGAGCTTATATTCTATCCAGTCGGAAAAACAGCAACATCGTTTACAATCCCCAGCTCCGTGACAAGCATATGGAACTATGCATTCTTCAGATGCACCAGCCTTAAAGAGATAACAATCCCCAACTCCGTGACAAGCATTGGGCAATATGCATTCGAGAGGTGCACAGGACTCTATTCCTTCTCTTTAGATAATGCCACACAGGCAACTTGCCAAGCAGAATTGTCTTTCAGCAATATCTCGGGGGTCACTCACGGGTTCTCTAATTCAAAAGGTGATGAGTTCTGCCAGGTAGACGATAGCGGGAAAGCTACAGTAATGGGATTAACACCAGACGGAACCAACAGTGTATATTACGCTATTCAGTTGAAGAACGGAAACTTCTCGTTGCAAGATTGCTCATATATCAAAACATCAGGGATGAATCCTGTTATCACACAGACAAGCCTAACACCAGACTCTTACACAGCGACAGGAAGTTACGATCAAGGCGACGCAGTTGTGACGGAAACTGGCTTCACCGACTATGCAACTGGCAACACTCTCTCGCTTATCAACCTTGAGCCAGGAGAAACATACACAGTGAAGTATTATGTGGTTGTATCAAATAAGACATACTCAACCACAGCAACATTCTCTACTCCTGCGGTTGAGTTCACAACCTTGGCGGCTAAAGCTACATCTAACACCGTGGCTCTGCTCTGTGCAACAACTAACCTGAGCGATGATGCCGTTGGAGCCGGCTTCGAGTGGAGACGCTACGACGCACCAGACCTTGTACCGTCGACGCAGTCGGAATGCCCTGTGATAGACGGAGTGCTGACTGGAGCGTTGAGGAACCTAAGCGAAAGCACCTACTATATGTATCGTCCTTACTACACTTCGCCGGCAGGTGTAACCACATACGGAGAATGGCTTGCGTTCGGAACAGCTGACGCTTACGTTTACTTCGACCCGACCATACGCACGTATTCGGCAACCAGCGTTGGCAGCACCAGCGCAACGGTGAAAGCTTACGCTGTGGCAGGAAGCGACGACATAATCTCGCAGGGCTTCGAGTACTGGGCTGGCGGCAGTTCCTCGGCTAATCAGGTGAAGAGGGTTGCCTCCACCGACGACGGAGTGACGAGGGTAGAGGTAGACGGTCAGTGGATGACACTCACCATCGAAGACCTTGAGCCAAGCACGACGTACAGCTATCGCGCGTTTGTCACGACCGCAGTGGGAACGACCTACGGCGAAACGATGACATTCACCACCGACGTTCCGACAGGCATCGAGGACGCGGCGGCAGAACCAGCGGAGGTATACGAGATAGCTCGTTACACCACGGACGGAAAGAAGATAAGCTCTCCGCAGAGTGGCATAAACATCATCCGCTACTCCGACGGGACGGTGAAGAAAGTGCTCGTGAAGTAAGCGGTACCTATATAATAAGGTATGCCCCTACCGTGAGGAAACGGTCGGGGCTTTCTTTTGTACGGATGCCGATTGGCAAGAATAACCCCAAAGGGGTTACCTTAGCCACCTGATCACCCATTTAATCATTGAGCGAGGCAATCAAACTCACAGGCTGATGGTTAGGTTCGTCCGTCATATCCCCAAGCGTTCCTTATCCTTTCGGACATCCTCCCGCAACTGCTCCATAAACCGCCTGTGCGTCTCGGCGTTCTCCTTGCGCACCTCCTCCGCCGCCTCCCGCATTATTGCGGCGAGCATCTCGTCGGTCGGCTCCTCGAGGCTTGTCAGGCGGTAGCTGTTAAGCTCTTCTTCCGTCATAGCGCGCATCAATTGCCGAACAGCTGGTCAAGGTAGTCGTAGAAGTCTTCCGACTCTCCCACCACCACCTTGGCGATATTGCCATCGGGGTCGATGACAATCTTCGTGGGGTAGCCCTCGATGGCGTAGCGAGTGGGCAGATCGCTGTCGTCGGGGTTGTAGACGTGCAGCCAAGGCAGCTCGTAGTCTGCAACCGCCTTCGTCCACTTCTCCTGCGTGTCACGGCAGTCCACGCCCACTATCTCGAACCGCCCCGCATACTTGGCGTAGTACTCCTTCATCCTTGGAAAGCCCTTGATGCACCACGGGCACCAGCTGCCCCAGAAGTCAAGCGCCACGTACTTTCCCCTGAGGCTCGAGAGCGAGAGGTCGTTGCCGTTGATGTCCTTCAGCGTGAACTCAGGGGCGGGCTTGCCCTCGCCTACCTTCTCCTTCGCCGCCTCCATCTCCTTCCTTCGCTGCTCACGAGCCTGCGCCTCGTCCACGGTGCGCTGTATGACGGGAGCGACACGGCTCTCGTTCCTCACTCTGTCGCTAAGCAAGCCCACCACGCTCATCGTCTCGTCCTGTGCGTAAGGCAGCCACATAGCCATGCCCTCTGCGTCGGGGTTCTCACGCGCGCAGTCAAGGATAGTAGCGACATAGTCCTTGCGGAACGCCTCGTACGTCTCCTGTTCAAGTCTCTCGAGCGAGTCCTCGTCGGCTTCCTCCACGTCCTTCGCCCCCGAGAGGGCGGCTATCCTTTGCCTCAGGGCAGTCTCCAGCGTGTTCAGTCGGCTCTTCACCGCCCCTGCCTCTTCATAGAACTGCGAGCCTCCGTACTCCCATCCCTCGTTGGTCTCGGTAAGGGTAAGCGCCTCGCTTGGCACAAGGAGCAGGTACATCCCCATCGTGGAAGCCTCGCCCTTCAGGAAAGACACCACGCCTTCCCTCACCTCGCCAAGCTCAAGGCTAAGCTCCGCCTTGCCGTCCACTATTGAGAGAGTGTCCCGCCTCAGCGGCTCAGTGCGGCTCTCGTTCATCACCATCAGTATGCAGCGGTCAACGCCGCCGCCAGCCAGTGTGCTCACCTTAAGGCTGAAGTCCTGCGCCCCAGCCACTGCGCACAGCGTCAGAGCGCACGCCGTGGCAGCCAGTTTTCTCGTTGTGTTCATCGTTTATCCCTTGATTAAAGCCATCTTCTGGTAATACTCGCCGAAGACGAACGCCCTTCGCACGTCCCTCAGCCCCATGCTCTCGTAGAGGCGGTGCGCCTTCCCGTTATCTAAGGCGCATATCAGCGTGGCGGTAAGCCCCGTCTCCTCCGCTTGCCTCAGCCATCGCCTCATCAGCAGCCCTCCCGCGCCCTGCCGTCTCCATTGGGGAAGCACGACGAGCGTGTCGAGATAAAGCTCCCCCGCCTCCGCCTCGTCCTCCATCTTCTCCGTGTCGAACGTTATTATCTCCCTCGCCAAGCCGAAGGACACAAGCCTCCGCTCGTGGTACTCCACCCCGCGGTAGGCTATCGAAGCACCCACGTAAGCACCGCCCTCCGTCTCCGCCACGGTGGCGAAGAGCCAGCTGTAGAGCGTGTCCTCCCTGCCGCACAGCTGTTCAAGCACCTTAAGCACACGCCTGTCCCTCTCCGTCGCCTCACGCTCCATCACCTCACCGCCCATCGCCTCCATCAGGCAACGGGCAAGGAAAGGGGCGTCCTCCCTCACAGCTCTGCGCAGCTTAAACCTCGTCGTCTCTTCCATAGCGTGGCACAAATGTAGGCAAAAAGCCGCTCCCCTTCGCCTTTTTCCCTATATTTGTGCCGTAACACCCTTAACACTATGAGAAAAGCCATCATCACAACCGCCCTGCTTGCCCTCACGGCACTGGGCAACGCACAGAACCCCAACGCCCCGCTCATGGGCTGGAGCTCGTGGAACACCTTCGCCCTTAACATCAGCGACGACCTCATCCGTGGGCAGGCACTCGCCATGAAAGAGACGGGGCTTAAGGCGGCGGGCTACTGCTACGTCAACATCGACGACGGCTACTTCTACGGCAGGGACGAGAGGGGCAACCTGCTCGTCAACCCCACGACCTTCCCGCAAGGGCTGCGACCTGTGGTGGACTACATCCACTCCCTCGGCCTCAAGGCAGGCATATACAGCGACGCAGGACACAGCACCTGCGGCTGCGCAGGCACCGAAGACCCGCTCTGCCTTAACGTCGGCCTCTACGGGCACGACCAGCAGGACGCTGACCTCTTCTTCAAGCAGCTCGGCTTCGACTTCATCAAGGTGGACTTCTGCGGAGGCAACCCCAAGGACAACAAAGAGCAGCTGCGCCTCTCGGAGCGTGACCGCTACACCGACATCGCCCAAGCAATAGCCAACACGGGGCGCAAGGGCGTGAGGATGAACGCCTGCCGCTGGGCTTACCCGGGGACGTGGATTGAGGGCGTGTGCGGCTCGTGGCGCACGACGGGGGACATCAACCTAAGCTGGGGCTCGGTGAAGAGCATCATCGCCGAGAACCTCTACCTCAGCGACTACTCCTTCGCAGGGCACTTCAACGACATGGATATGCTCGAGGTGGGGCGAGGGCTAAGCGAGGAGGAGGACAAGACGCACTTCGGACTGTGGTGCGTGCTTAACTCTCCCCTGCTCATAGGCTGCGACATGAGGAGCATCACGCCCCAAGCCCTCCAGCTCCTCACGAACAAGGAGCTCATCGCCGTCAACCAGGACAAGACCTTCCAGCAGGCATACGTGGCGCGGAAGGCGGGCGAGTGCTACGTCCTCGTCAGGGACGTGGAGAAGACGGGCGGCAAGACACGCGTCGTAGCCGTCTACAACCCCTCGGACACGAACCAAGACGTGAGCTTCCTCCTCAGTGACATTGACCTCGGAGGCTCGAAGACGACCCTCCGCGACCTCTTCTACCAAGCCGACGCTTCTGCCACCGTCCTCAACCCCGGCAACGGCACAGTCTCCCTCAGCGTCCCCGCACACGGCACACGCATCTATAAGGCACAAGGGGAGAAGCGCCTCGAGCGCACCCGATACGAGGCTGAGACCGCCTACATCCCCGCCTACCAGGAGCTGGAGAACAACCAGTCGCTCGAGACGGGAGCGTACGCCTACGACCCCCAGTGCAGCGGCGGCCTCAAGGCAACGTGGCTCGGCAGGAGCGAGCGCAACTGCCTCGAGTTCCGCCACGTCGTTAGCCAGCGGGGAGGCAAGTACCGCCTCACCATAGCCTACCTTAGCGGCGAGGCGCGCTCCCTTCAGGTCTTGGTGAACGGCACCGAGGCTAAGCGCCTCACAACAGAGGAAGGCCCGTGGGCGCAGGTACGCACGCTCAGCCTCGAGGTGCAGCTCAGCAAGGGCGAGAACAACATAACACTCGCCAACCCCGCCGACTGGATGCCCGATATCGACTACATAGCCCTCCAGGCCATCTGAGCGATAGCGGAGCGGCAACGAGGAAGGGGGAGCGGCCCCCTTCCCTCGTTACGCCCGCCGTCGCGCCTGTATAACACCCTTCGGACAACCCCTTGCGAGGGGTTGCCTTGAACCCCTTGCGAGGGGTTCAACCAGACCCCTTGCGAGGGGTTGTCTGGCCCCTGTATAGTACCCTTCACGGTCCCTGTATAAGAGGGATGACGATTTTCCTGCCGAAAGCTTTGCGGCGAAAGTATAATACCCTATCTTCGCGGTCGATTATGCCGCTCGAGGCTCCTATAAGATGGCAGGGACAAGCCCTCCACGCCCGGCGGTGAAACCCTATAATAACAGAAGGAAGGGAAACAGAGATGTACGCGATCGTAGAGATTCAAGGGCAGCAGTTCCGCGTGGAGGCGGGAAAGAAGCTGTTCG
>JAJPZF010000162.1 GCA_021204545.1 Prevotellaceae bacterium | reverse complement strand
CCCGCTCGTGAATGCCGGGCAGGGAGAGGCAGCCCTCCTCGCTGATGTCCGTCTCCCTCTCGTCCAGCTCCTCTATGTGAGGGTTGATGAACACTCGCTTCAAGCCCTTGTACTCAGGCATATCGTCGCTCAAGAGGTCGAGGTTTATCACCACGAGCCTTATGCTCTTGCCTACCTGCGGCGCGGCAAGCCCAATGCCCTCGCTCGCCGCCAAGGTCTCCCACATGTTCTCTATGAGCTGCCCAAGCTCGGGGTAGCTCTCGTCTATGTCCTTGGCAACCTGCCTAAGCACTGGCTGCCCGTATATGTATATCGGTAGTGTCATATCTTCCTCCTTTCCAAGTAGCCTTGCAGTATGATGCAGGCGGAGATCTCGTCCACGAGTGCCTTGTTCTGCCTTGCCTTCTTGCCCAGCCCGCTCTCCAGCATAGTGCGGTGTGCCAAGAGGCTTGTGTAACGCTCGTCCCACCAGTCGACGGGCATCTCAGGCATCGCCTTCCTCAGCTGTCCCACGAAGCTGCGCACACGTGGAAGGTTGTCGCTCGGCTTGCCGTTGGTCTGCCTCGGCAGCCCCACCACTATCCTCTCCACGCTCTCCCTCTCTGTGTATCCCTTAAGGAAAGGCAGCAGCTCGCGGGTCTCCACCGTAGTCAGCCCGTTGGCTATTAACTGCAAGGAGTCCGTCACAGCTATTCCTGTGCGACGGACTCCGTAGTCTATTGCCAAGACCCTGCCCAAGCCGTGGCGCTTATTTCTGGTACAAGAGCCACGTGCCGGGGAACTCCTGCATCAGGTTGGCGCGGCTCAGCAATGCCTCCTCCTTAGTGTCGTACGTGGTTGCCACCACACGGTAGAAGGGCTGCCCGTTGACCATAGCCTGCACTATCTGCGCCCCGTAGCCACGGCCTTGCAGCGAGCTTTGCAGCCCTTGGGCGTTGCTCAGCATGCCGAACGAGCCGACCACCACGCTGTATGCCCTAAGCCCTGCCCCGTTGACCAGCGAGACATCCTCCGTGCGCACCGACACGTTGCTGTAGTCGGTCGTCGGGGTTACCGAGGGCGTTACGGCTGTCACCTCCACGGGCGTGGACTCCTGTGCGTTCTGCTGGGCGTACTGCTGCTCAGCCAGCTGCTCCGCCTGAGCCCTCTCGTATGCCTGCTTGTACTTGCTCTCGCTGCTGTGGCAGGCGGTAAGCGCCAACAAAGCCGCGCATACGGCGGCGGACATCAAAACCTTGCTTCTCATCTGCTTTCTATGTGTTAGTTTGTTATTCGTTAGGTTCGTCGTGCGGCAAAGGTATGGAAAAAGGGAGCAACCCACAAGCCTCGGTGTCACAAAATAGCTAAAACACCGCCCCGCCTGCCAAAAAGTAAGCGCAGCCTTAGCGGTTATTGCCTTAAAAGGCTTACCTTCGCGGCGACACATCAAGGAACACTTAACCACTAACACAACACAACACTATGAAGGCAGTTAATTTCATTCTCGCATTCATCAGCGGCGCCGCTCTCGGCTTGGCTGCTGGAGTTCTTTGCGCACCAGAGAAGGGCACGGAGACAAGGGCACGCATCGCCGAGGCTCTGCGCAAGCGTGGCATCAACCTTAAGAAGGACGAGATGAGCCAGCTCGTCGAGGAGATTGCCGAGGAGTTCGAGAAGAAGGACCAGGAAGAGAACGCCTGAAGCCCTATGCGCTTCTTCAAAGACACGCAAGAGAACGTGCGTGATCTGTTTGTGGAGACTGGCGAGTACGCTAATCTCTGCAAACGCTTCGCCCACAAGCTGCTCACCGAGAAGATAGGGGCTCTCATCTGCGTGGCAGTCGTCGCCCTCGCCCTTGTCCTCTTGGCCTGCACGGTGCTTCTGCTGCTCTTCTTCGCCCTTGCCTACTGGCTGGGCGACCTGCTGGGCAGTCAAGCCCTTGGCTTCGGTTGCCTTGCCGCCATAGCCCTCGTGCTTACCCTCCTCGTGTGCGCCCTGCGCCGCTGCCTCATCATGGCTCCCATCAACCGCAAGGTGCGCAAGCTCCTCAAGAACACCGAGGAAAGCTGCACCGCCTCAGAGCTGGGGCAGCAGGTGCTGAGGAAACAGCGGGAGATACAGGACAGCCTGCGAGCCATCTCGCACTCGAGGAAGAAGAAGCGCAACCCTGCCGCTCGCCTCTCCGAGGCAATCTCCAAGGCGGCGGCCCTGTACAAGAGCTTCAGGCTCGGGGCTGACGTTGCCGCAAAGCTGCGCCGAAGGTTCGGGAGGCGGAGGGGCAAAGCCTGATGGCGGACGGGAACCACAACCGCTCGCTCCTGCCACACACACCTTACGAGAGCGGCCTGCGCATGGGCAGAGCCATTGCCCGCAGGCAGGCTCTCGAGGCGTTCCATAAGTACATCCGCCAGGCTAATCCCTCAATCACCACAGAAGAGGAAGAACGACAGGCGTCGCTCTTTCTCGCTCTGTTTGATGAGAGGTAGGAGGTAGAGCCTGTCGTCTCCCTTATACAATCGCCGCAGTACCCCTAACAAGGGGTACCTTAACGCCTCTTATACAGGGGCCGTGGCTCCTCTTATACCTCTTTCATGAAGCCTATATAACAGTCGTGACGGTCACCCTTGTTAGGGCCACCGCAGTCACCCTTGTTAGGGCCACGACAGTCACCCTAACAAGGGCCACCTCGACGACTACTATACCGTCGTCACGACTGTTATAGTTGGGTGGCCTATTCCTCCTTTATATAATATAATGGAAGACGCTCCATCCCGTGGCCGAGGCGTAAGCGTCCTTCGAGCCTGCGGGCACCAAGAGCGTGCAGGCGCTCATGTCCACACCGCTGAACGCACTGGATGAGCACGATGGCGGGGTGGGGTTGAGCGAAGTGATGGAAGTAAGGCTGCTGCAATAATAGAATGCATTGTATCCTATGCTTGTCACGGAGTAGCTGCCCGAGCGGGAGCTGTCCGTAGAGTCCTCATATTCTATTGAGGAGGGGATGTCCAGAACCTTCCTCCCGCTGCCTACGACCTTGGCGGTTCTATCGTTGAAGTCAAGGGTGTGGTAGATGCCATCAACCTTACAATCGTATTTGCCAGTGTAATTAATCTCATCCTCGTCAGCGTCAGCGCTCTCCTCATCTTGGGCTCTGGGTTCTCTCTCGTCTTCTTCGTCATCCCCGCAGGAGGCGTAGCCGAGGCAGAGAGCGGTGACGGCAAGTGTCATCCCCGGGGATCTTAAGGCCTTCATACTCAAGGGCGAGCGCCACGCCCCTTATACAGTCGTGACGCTCCCCATCAGTGAGCCGCCTCAGCGAAGGTAGAACAGGTAGAGCCTGAGGGTCTGCCGCGTGTCGCAGCTGCGGTGGGGGCTGGTGTATTGCAGCCTGAAGCTCCACCGCCTGTGCTCTGCTATGAAGCTTTCAGCGTCCCTCTCGCCGATGAGCAGGTATCCCTCGGGCTGGTTGTCCCAATTCCCAACGGTGTCTCCCAGATAGAAGTTGACGGTGAAGAAGTGCATCGGGTCGCCAGGGTCGCTGTCCTTGATGTAGCTGACAAGGGGCTTGTCAAGGCTCATCCGCCCGATGTCCTCGGCGATGTCCTTGTCGCTCCGCCTGTTGAGCAGGAGAGGCAAGACCACGGCGAAGGCGACGACCCAAAGGGAGTAGACGACGCCAAGCATTAACCTCCGCACCCGCCTCGGCCACTCCCTGAGCAGCGCAGCCACGAGCCACGAGGCGAAGGGGTAGACAGGCAGCAGATAGACGCTGCGCTTGCTCTTTGGCACGCAGTAGAAGGCGAAGATGAGCGCGAGAGCCACAAGCGAGAGGAGCGTCTCGGGGCTTAGGCGCAGCCACGAGCGAGGGCTGGGAAGCGAGCGGCGCTTTCGCCATAGCTCGAAGAGGGCGGGCAGCGTCCAAGGCAAAAAGCCCGCGGGAAGCAGGGCGAAGTAGTACCAAAGCCCGTTCTCGTGACTGCGGTAGGACATCTTGCCGAGGAAGCGCCCGACGTTCTCCTCCCACACGAGCCGGCAGAAAGCCTCGCCGCCCTGCCTGTAGGCAGCCGCATACCACAGGGCGGGCAGCACCAAGGCAAGCGCCGCCGCAAGGAAGAGCCAACCGAGCGTCTTAAGGAAGCCTCGCCCGCGTAGCAGCATGTACACGCCCGTGACCAGGCAGGGAAGCAGGATAGCCACAGGACCTTTGGCGAGAGTGCCAAGGCTCATCATCAGCACCCCGAGGGCGAAGCGCCAGCCTTTCCCTTCCTCCGCCCAGGCGGCAAGGCTGAAGACTGCGCCGCAAATGCCGAGCGTGAGCATCATGTCCACACGGCAGGCGAAGGCTGCCCTGAACACCTCGAACGTGCTTAGGAAGAGCAGCGAGGCGAGAAGGGCTGTCTCGCTGTCACGCCTTCGGGCGAAGAAGACGTACGTCCAAAGCGTAAGGCAGATGGCAGCAAGGGCGGAGGGCAGGCGCGCCGTCCACTCGCTCACTCCCCCCGTGAGCAGCGAGGCACAGGCAATGGCCCAGTGGAAGAACGGCGGCTTGTAGGCTATCTCGCCCCCGTCGTTGGTGGGCAAGACCCAGTTGCCCTGCTGCAACATCGAGAGGCTGACCACCGCCTCCCGAGGCTCGCCCTTCGTGTTGAACCGTGTGAGCCCAAGCCAAGGAAGTGTGGCAAGCGACGCCACTAAAAGCAAGAGATAAAGGTGCCTCTTCACTATCATACGGCGGCGAAGTTAGGCATTTATCGCAAATATGTGCGGTAATCCTTGCGCTTGAAGCTGAATTACGTACCTTGGCCTTGCCTTTGGCGATCTCCCCATCGCTCGGAAAAGCTCAAAAGCAAGCTTTTGGCTCTTCTCTCGCTCATGGTCGATTCAGCGAAGAGCGTTGCGACCCTTAGGGCAGCAACGCAAGCAAAAAGCTGCGCTTTTCCTTGCTTATTGCTCTCGTTTGCACTACCTTTGCCAAGAACATTAACTCTAACAACTCACCAACATAACGAAGACATGAAAAGCAGTATGTACAAACTGACCGCCGTGGCTGCCCTCCTTTGCGCCGCCACACTGCTCTCTTGCTCGGGCAAGAAAGCCTCCAAGACCGTGACCTCTCAGGACGGCTCCTCCGTCGAACTGCCGAGCGATCTCTACCTCTACAATAACACCGCCCGCGCCAAAAAGGCAAAGGTGAACAAGGAGCACCTCGGCTTCAAGCAGGACGTGAAGGACGTGAAGGAACACGAGTTCGAGAACAACCAAAGCATCAAGGAAGTCTACCTCATCGACGGCTTCGTCCACATCTCGCCTTACGGCTTCGCCGGCTGCACGAACCTCGAGAAGCTGGTGACGACAGGCACCGTTGATGTCATCAACGACCACGCCTTTGAGGGATGCACCAGCCTTAAATACCTCGACTCCGACGTGCGCGCCATAGGTGTTAGCGCCTTCGCTGGCTGCACCTCGCTGGAGTACGTCCACACTAAGGACAATTTCTATCAGCTCCGTGACAGTGCCTTCCTCGGCTGCACAAGCCTCAAGAGCGTAATCATGGGCATGACACTGGTTAAGTTCGAGGACGAAGCTTTCAAAGACTGCCCGAACATCGAGGAGATATCCGTGCCCAACGACTACAAGCTCCACATGTTCAACGTCTACCAGTCGATGCCGAAGCTCCAGAAGGTGTACCTCCTCGTTATGGAGTACTACGACTTCCCCTCCAACTCCCAAGACTTCCCCTGCGAGCAGGTAGACCTTTACGTGCCCGATGCCCTCCTTGCGCAGTATCAGGCGAGCGAGAGCTGGTCGAGGTTCAAGTCCATCAAGCCCCTCAGCGAGACGGAATACTACACGGCAGAGGGCTTCAGCAAGTAGCCTTTTCCTTAGGCGACAAGACCCATAAGCAGCCCCGGGCGGCGCGAAGCCTGCGGGCTGCTTTCTTTGTCTCTAAGCCGGGTGCCGGCAATGGCGCGGCGCGAAAGCCTTCGGGGCATTGGCTTCGCCCAACGCCGGGTGAGTGACCGCACCCCTAAGGTTTTTCATACTGAGCCCTAAGGTTATGCGAGCGAGGACCAAATGCTTCTCGCGCATAGGTCTAATGCTTCTCGCGCATAGCCCTAAGGTTTTCCGCGCATAGCCTTGAGGTTTTCCAGCTGGAAGTGCTATCTTCGCGTCCGAAAACCTTTGAGTGTTATGGAGCGCTTGATAAAGTTCCTTGAGAGTTTGCGTATGACTGTCGTGGGAGGCGTGGCGCTTCTCGCGAGCCTTGCTTTGTGGCTTACGGGTGTCAGCGTCAGGGTCGACCCCGCGTGGCTCACCGTCTTCATCTGCGGACTGCCGCTGCTTTGGCTCGCCGTCACCAGGCTTTTGTTCCAGCGCTGGGTGTCTTCCGCCCTGCTCATCTCGATCGCGATGGTGGCATGCCTTTGGATTGGCGAGCTTTTCGCCGCGGGCGAGGTGGCTTTCATCATGGCCATCGGCTCGTTGCTCGAGGATTACACCGTCGACCGAGCGAAGCGCGGCATAACGGGCCTGATAAAGCTCGCTCCCGAGACGGGGCGGCGGCTGCGCGACGGGCGTGAGGAGACGGTGGCAGTCGAGGAGATCCGCCAGGGAGACCTGCTGCGTGTGCTGCCGGGCGAGCGCATCTGCGTCGACGGGCTTATAGTCAACGGCAGCACATCCGTTGACCAGTCGGTGATGACAGGCGAGTCGCTGCCCGTGGACAAGGCGGTTGGCGACGCTGTCTTCTGCGGCACCGTGAACTGCTTCGGCTCGGTCGACATAAAAGCCACCAAGGTCGGCGGCGATTCCTCCTTGCAGAAGATGATCGCACTCGTAAAGGAAGCGGAGAAGAACAAAGCGCCTATGCAGAGAATAGTTGACGTGTGGGCCACGTGGCTCGTGCCTGCCGCGTTGCTCATAGCTGTTGCCGCATACGTCATAACCGGGCAGTTGGTCCGTGGCGTCACGGTGCTTGTCGTCTTCTGCCCCTGCGCTTTGGCGCTGGCCACGCCCGTGTCCATCGTCGCGGGCATAGGGCAGGCCACGAAGTACGGCGTGCTCATCAAGTCGGGCGAGGCGTTGGAGAGGATGGGCAAAGCCGACTGCATCACGTTCGACAAGACGGGAACCCTTACAAAAGGCACGCTGAGCGTGTGCGACGCCCTAAGCTTCCAGGAGGGTTTCAGCAAGGAAGATGTGCTAAGGATAACGGCCTCTGTGGAGGCGCGCTCCGAGCACCCGATAGGCAAGGCGATAGTCAGGCATTTCCTCGATGCGGGCGGTGAGCTCAGGGCCTGCGGCGACTTCAGGATGTTCCCCGCGAAAGGGGTCGAGGCAGTCGTGGAGGGCAAGACCGTTCTCTCGGGGAAGAGCGAGTTTCTCTCGGAGAATGGCGTGGCGCTAAGCGATGAAATCGCAACCGCCCTCGGCAGACTTCGCCTTGAGGGCAAGGCGTCAGTGCTTACGGCCGTGGAAGGGCGCTGCGTTGGCTTGCTCGCTCTGAGCGATGAGCTTAGGGAGAACGCCCGGAAGGTTATGGCTGAGCTGCGTGAGATGGGAGTGGCGACAGTAATGCTTACTGGCGACAGTCAGGAGGCCGCCCGTTATCTGGCCGCGCTTGCGGGCATCGGCGACGTGAGAGCCGGGCTGCTGCCTGCCGACAAGGTGGGTGCGGTGCGCGAACTTAGGAGCGGCGGCAAGCGTGTCTGCATGATTGGCGACGGAGTGAACGACGCTCCTGCGCTGAAGACGGCTGACGTGGGCGTGGCGATGGGGAGCATGGGCAGCGACATTGCCATCGATGCAGCCGACATCGCCCTGATGGGCGCCGACATCTCCAAGGTGCCCTATCTGAAGCGTCTGGGAAACGCCGTGATCCGCTCGATAAAAGTGAACATCTCCCTGTCGATGGCGATAAATCTCGTGGCCATCACGCTCTCAGTCCTCGGTCTTCTGGGCCCAGTCTGGGGAGCACTGGTGCACAACGCCGGCTCTGTACTCGTAGTGCTTAACGCTGCGCTCCTCTACGACCGCAAAATTTAGCGACAAGCCTTCGAGGGATGCGCCATCGCCTTCGAGGGATGCGCCATCGCCCACGAGGGAATGCGTCATCGCCCACGAGGGAATGCGTCATCGCCCCCCGACGTTTCTGAACACGCCCCTAAGCGTTTTCCGTTTTTCCTTAGGATTACGTGCCGGTTCCCCCAAGCTTTCGCATCGATTTCTCGAAGCCTAAGCCAAACACAGAATATAAGGAAAATCCGCGAGACATCCAAGTCGCGCCAAGGCCGTCACGTTAAATTACATTATTTTGCCAAGCCCAGCTTGCAGCTATTGGATGAAAAGCCTAACTTTACCCGCCGAATTCGCGAAAAAGCATCAGAAACGCACCTATATATGAAGACAAGAAACCTGTTTCTCGTGGCAAGCTTGCTGGCGACGCTTCCCACACTTGCCCAAGACAACGTCATAACCGTGCAGGCCGACCAGCCTGGCGCCGCAGTGCAGCCTACGATGTACGGCATATTCTTCGAGGACATTAACTTCGCTGCCGACGGGGGGCTTTACGCCGAGCTCATAAAAAACCGCTCCTTTGAGTTCACGCCTGACCCTCTCACGGGCTGGAAAGCGTTCGGCAAGGTCAGCATAAAAGACGACGGGCCCTTCGAGAACAACCCCCACTACGCCAGACTCGAGAGCGCGGGACACCCTGAGTGGTGGACGGGACTCGTGAACGAGGGCTTCTTCGGCATCGGGCTGAAGAAAGACCACGAGTACCGCTTCAGCCTCTACG
>JAJPZF010000059.1 GCA_021204545.1 Prevotellaceae bacterium | reverse complement strand
CTGGACAACCTCATCATGTTCTACGACAGCAACGACATACAGCTCTCCACCGAGACTGCCGAGGTGATGACGGAGAACACAGGCATGAAGTACCGCGCCCTTGGCTGGGAGGTCATCGAGATCAACGGCAACGACGCTGCCCAGATACGCTGCGCCCTCGACAAGGCCAAGCAGGTCACAGGCAAGCCCACCCTCATCATCGGCAAGTGTGTGATGGGCAAGGGCGCGCTGAAGGCTGACGGCACAAGCTACGAGCGCAACTGCAAGACACACGGCGCGCCACTCGGTGGCGACGCTTACATTAACACCGTCAAGAACCTTGGAGGCGACCCCGAGAACCCCTTCCGCATCTTCCCCGAGGTGCAAGAGATGTACAACAACCGCCTCCAAGAGCTGCGGCAGATCACTGCACAACGTCACGCGGAGGAGCAGCAGTGGGCCAAGCGGAACCCTGAGCAGGCAAAGGCTCAGGACGAGTGGTTCAGCGGCAACGCACCCAAGATAGACTGGAGCCGGTGCGCGCAGAAGGACAATGACGCCACACGCAACGCAAGCTCCGCCTGCCTCGCGCAGCTCGCACAGCAAGTGCCTAACATGATATGCGCCAGCGCAGACCTCTCCAACAGCGACAAGACTGACGGCTTCCTCAAGCAGACCCACGCCCTCAAGGCGGGCGACTTCAGCGGAGCCTTCTTCCAGGCAGGCGTGGCGGAGCTGACAATGGCTTGCTGCTGCATAGGCATGTCGCTGCACGGGGGCGTTATACCAGCCTGCGGCACGTTCTTCGTCTTCAGCGACTATATGAAGCCCGCCGTGCGCATGGCAGCACTCATGGAGCTGCCCGTCAAGTTCATCTGGACGCACGACGCCTTCCGCGTGGGAGAGGACGGCCCCACCCACGAGCCAGTGGAGCAGGAGGCGCAGATACGCCTCATGGAGAAGCTCCGGAACCACCACGGGCGGAACTCAATGCTCGTGCTGCGCCCCGCGGACGCCCGTGAGACCACCGTCGCCTGGGCTATGGCAATGGAGAACACCTGCACCCCCACAGCCCTCATCCTCAGCCGCCAGAACATCAACAACCTGCCCGAGGGCAACCCATACGAGATGGCCCGCAAGGGAGGCTACGTGGTCAGCGGCAGCGACGCGGAGCCCGACGTGGTGCTTGTCGCCACTGGCTCAGAGGTCTCCACCCTGCTGAGCGGCGCTGAGCTGCTCAGAAAGGACGGCATTAAGGCGCGCATCGTCAGCGTGCCCAGCGAGGGCTTGTTCCGCAGCCAGACGTTGGACTACCAGCAGAGCGTCGTGCCCGTCGGCTCCAAGGTGTTCGGCATGACAGCCGGACTGCCCGTCAACCTGCAGGGCTTCCTCATCGGGGCAGACCCCAAGAGCCGCGTCTGGGGCTTGGAGAGCTTCGGCTTCTCAGCCCCCTACAAGGTGCTCGACGCCCAGCTCGGCTACACGGCCCAGAACGTCTACAGGCAGGTTAAGGCAATCCTCGCGTGATGGAGAAGCCAACGCTCATAGGACTTGCCAGCGACCACGCGGGCTACCCCCTGAAAGAGTTCGTCAAGCGATATCTCGACGGGCTGGGCATCCAGTGGAAAGACTTCGGCACTGACAGCGAGGCGTCGTGCGACTACGCCGACTTCGGCCATCCCCTCGCCCTCGCCGTGGAGGCGGGAGAGTGCCAGCTCGGCATAGCCGTCTGCGGCAGCGGTGAGGGCATATCCATGACCCTCAACAAGCACCAGGGCATCCGCGCCGGGCTTTGCTGGATACCAGAGATAGCACACCTCTCGCGCCAGCACAACGACGCCAATGTCCTCGTAATGCCGGGGCGCTTCATCTCGGAGGAGACTGCCGCAGCCGTCATGGACGAGTTCCTCACGACCGACTTCGAGGGAGGACGGCACCAGCGCAGGATAGAGAAGATACCCGTAAGGTAAACCCTGCACTACCCTACTATAGGCCGTGAGGCAATCGCCTTGCGGCTTTTATTGTGTCCATAAGGCAAGCGTCGCCATCCACTCGCCGAGTGGACCGCGGTCACTTCGCCGAAGCGATTACAGTCGGTTCAATGAAGCTATTCCAGTCGGTTCAATGAAGCTATTCCAGTCGGTTTATAGAAGCCGCAACAACGCATACACCATCACGATGTCGCAAAGATTTATTATATTTGCGGCAGCAATGCGACAGTCAACAGTAATGCTGGTATGATTATCAACGAGGTGGAGGTAGAGGTTGAGCGCAAGCCGATCAAACACATACACTTGTCGGTCTATCCCCCATACGGGCGCGTCCACGTGAGCGCTCCCGAGCATGTCACCGATGCACAGCTGCGCCTCTTTGTCCTTAGCAAATGGACGTGGGTGGCAGAGAAAAGAGCGCAAGCCCTCGCCCATGCCATCCAGCCAATGCGAGAGTACATAAACGGCGAGGCTCACTACTTCATGGGCGGCCTATATCGTCTGTTTGTGGACGAGGGCAACCACAATCACACCCACGTCAGCATAGAGGGCGATTACATTGTGGTTCACTGCCTGAGGCAAGAGTATGCGGGCCGCATACTGCGCGAGTGGTACAGGGAGGAGCTGAAGAAGCTTTTGCCCCCCATAGTGGAGCGCTGGGCAGAGCGTGTGGGAGTTCCCAAGCCGGCTATCGATGTGCTCGACATGAAACTGCGCTGGGGAAGCTGTAACAGGCAGAAGCGCGCCATCCTCTTCAACCTCGAGCTTGCCAAGAAGCCGCTGGAATGCATAGAATACGTGGCTGCCCACGAGGTCATCCACCTCATAGAACGCAACCACACCGCCCGCTTCTTCCGCCTGCTCGACACATACCTGCCACAATGGGAGAGACTGCGGAAGGAGCTCAACGAGTTGCCAATCACACCTTAACACACAAGCCTTATGAACAACACAGACGACCTCACACCACGCCTCGAGCGGACATATCAGGACGAGCTGGTAAGCCTCTTCCGTGAACAGCTGGGCTACGCCTACCTCGGTAAGCGGCAATATGCCAGAGGCGAGAACTCACTACCCGATGGTACACAAAACGCTCCTATCATAGAGAGCGAACTGCGCAGCTTTCTCCAGAGAGATGAGACGCACTACACCAAGCACCAACAGGACGAGGCAGTCCGCCTGCTGACGCAAGAGGCAAGCCTTGGCAACCCCTCGAAGGATAGCCTGCTCCAGACCAACAACTCCCTATACGAAAGGCTCACCTCCCACTTCCCCATCAGCCCCGACAACGACAGACACGAGGAGAACGTAAGCCTGTTCGACTTCAAGAACCCCCTTGCCAACCGCTTCGCCATTGCCGAAGAGGTGAGCTACACCGACCCTCTCACGCACAGCAATAGCCGCCCCGACCTCGTCGTCTACGTCAACGGCATAGCTCTTGCCGTTATAGAGTTGAAGCGCTGCACCGTCTCGTTCGACGAAGGCATAAAGCAACACCTCTCAAACGAGCGTGACCTCATCCCCTCCTTCTTCACCACCGTGCAGTTCACCGTGGCGGCAAGCGACAAGAACGGCTTCATGTATGCCACGGTGCACACCCCGAAGAACTTCTGGTGCCGCTGGAAGAGGGATGACCACGACGTGAAGAACACGCTCAGCGACAAGGACTCCTTCCTCCTCTTCTTCGAGAAGGAGACCTTCATGACGCTCTTCCGCTACGGCATCATCAACGACGGTGGCATAAAGAAAGTGATGCGCCCCCACCAATTCTATGCTCTAAAAGCTGCTATGCCAAGACTGAAAGCAAAGGCTGGTGGTGTCATTTGGCACAGCCAAGGCTCAGGCAAGAGCCTCACTATGGTATGGCTGGCAAAGTACATAAGAGACACCTTCCCCGACCCACGCGTGCTTGTGGTCACCGACCGCACCGAACTCGATATGCAGATACACAATACGTTCCTCCACGCAGACGAGAGCATGCATCGGGCAACCTCCTCCGACGACCTCCTCAATGTGCTGCAACAAGGCAATCCTTGGCTCATCTGCACTCTCGTACACAAGTTCGGCCGCCACACCGACCCCGCCACAGGCAAGGAGATAGTGGGCGACGACGATGCGCCCATCCCTATGGAGCAATACCTAAATGAACTCATTGACAAGGTCAAAAAGCTGCACGGAGGCAATTTCCAAGCCAAGGGGACGAACAAGTTCGTCTTCGTGGACGAGTGCCACCGCACACAAAACGGTCTGCTCCATCATGCCATGAGAGCTCTTCTGGGAGACAACGTCACATTCATAGGCTTCACAGGCACGCCCCTCCTCCACTCCGATAAGAAGGAAGGCGCATACAAGCATTACCTCAGCGTGAGCAACGAGTCTGTGAACCGCTTCGGTCCCTTCATCCACAAGTATCTTCACAAAGAAGCCGTAGCCGACCACGTGATCCTCGACCTGCAATATGAGGCTCGCGACGTTGAGCAGTGCCTGGCCAACAAAGAGCAACTCGACAAGAAGTTCGAGGAGATAGTGAACGAGACCTCTAAGGAGAACCGCACAAAGATAGAAGAACGCTGGGCCACAATGCAGAAGATATACTCAAGCCGCGAGCGAATCGAGCGCATAGGTTACTCCATACTCGACGACATGTCGAAATACCCTCTCAACGAAGGTTGGTGCAATGCGATGCTCGTGACCAGCGACATCTACACCGCATACAAATACTACGAGTTCTTCCAACAGAAAAGCGATAACCACCAGCTGCGAAACAGGTGTGCTGTGGTCACCAGCTTCGAGCCCACAACCGACAAGCTGCGCAAACAAAGCGACGGCACTGACGAGGCGGAGCAGGAGATAAAATTCAAGTACGATATGGCCAAAGCTGCCTTCAAGACCGCCAAGGTGGAGAACGCCGACCAGTACGAGGCATGGGCAAAAAAGCGGTTCACGACTGCCCCCTCATGTATGAAGTTGCTCATCGTGGTGGACAAGTTGCTCACAGGCTTCGACGCACCCAGCGCAACCTACCTATACATCGACAAGGACATGCGCGACCATGGCCTCTTTCAGGCTGTCTGCCGTGTCAACCGCCTTGGGGTTGACATGCGAAGTGACTCCGACGACCCTCTCAGCAAAATAATCCCATCACACAAAGAGTTCGGCCTCATAGTCGACTTCAAGCACCTCTTCAACAACATACAGAATGCCATCGACCGTTTCAACGACAAAAACGGCGCATTAGGAGGATATGACCCTGAAGATGTCGAGAACCTGCTCCTCGATGCCATAAAAAAGAACAAGGAGCGTCTTGAAGCTTCCATCACAGCCTACAACGGCATAAAGAAAGAATGGGAAAGTCAGGGCATTAGGGACGATGATGGTGTGGTGCGCTTCTTCAACCCTCTGCCCCCCGTCGACCTTATAGGAGAGGAAAGGGAACGCATGCTCGAAGATGCTAAGGCAAATAGGCAGATATTCTACAAGATAGCGCAGGATCTCGCCAACGCCTATGCCAACATCTGCGACCACATTATTCGTGCAGGCTATACAGAAGAAGAGAGCAAGGAAATACACCACCTCGTGAAAGAAGCAATGCAGCTCAGGGAGAGAGTGCTTCAGGCTGCCGAGGAATACTTCAACATCAGGGACTACGACCCGCAAATGCGCCTGCTGCTCGACCGCTTCGTCAGAGCCGACGAAGCACGCACGCCGGTTCCCGCCACCACCGATTTCTCGTTCCTCGACAACTTGGATAACGACATCACTAACGACGGTGGCAACGGCAACACTCCCCCCAAGATTCCCGATGGCGTGAGTCCCGAAGGCGTGGCGGAAGTGATGGAGGGCAAAGTACGCACGGTCATCAACAACTGGTACAAGAATGACCCCGAGCAAGCACGCACCTTCGCCCAACACCTGCAAGAGATAATCGACCAGATAAAGAAGGGAACCCTCACATCCATACAGAGACTGCAGAAGTTAATAGCCCTCAACCGCATGATGAAGAATGAGGAACAGATGCCCGAGGGCATCAATTCCCGACTGTCCCGCTCGCTCTTCCGCAACCACACGGCATGGACCAGCATTGAGGACGAACAAGAGCTTATCTCCAAGATAAGAGAAATAGAGGATTACCTGCTGTACGACGCACTGGCGGATTGGCGCACACCTGGCACACCTCATCACCACAAGTGCCTCGAAGCCCTGAAGAAACTGACAAACGACAGCTCCACCGACGAGCAAAGAACAGAGATCATTCGTCTTGCCGCCAACAATATGCCCTGAGCTACACATACCAACAGCACAAGCACTACTAACACACGCAATATGGCAGTAAGGAAATCGCAAATATACAGCACCCTCTGGGAAGCGTGCAACGCCCTGCGCGGCTCAATGGATGCCAGCCAGTACAAGGACTATGTGCTGATGATGCTCTTCGTGAAGTATCTCAGCGACCGTGGTGAAGCAAGTGGCTCGAGCCTACACATACCAGAGGGATGCCACTTCGCTGACTTCATCGCTCTCAAGGGGAGCGCAGGCATTGGTGAGGCAATCAACAAAAAACTGGAAGCCATAAAGAAAGAGAATAGCGCTTTCCTCGGCTCCCTACAGCTTCCCAACTTCAACGACCCCAACCGCTTCGGCAAACCCGACGAGATGAGAAAGACACTCTCAGGACTCATAGGGGTATTCGAAGACCAAGGTCTCGACTTCTCACAAAACCGTGCTGCCGACGACGACATCCTCGGCGACGCCTACGAGTACCTGATGAAGAACTTCTCCGCAGAAAGCGGCAAGAGCAAGGGGCAGTTCTACACACCAGCCGAGGTGAGCCGCCTTATGGCCATGCTGCTCCACATGAGCGACTTTGACAGAGCCTCGACTACCATCTACGACCCCACCTGCGGCAGTGGCTCTCTGCTGCTAAGGGCTCTGACCGAGACGAGATATCACAGCGCCTCGCTTTACGGGCAGGAGAAGGACAACTCCACCGCCTCGCTCGCCATGCTCAACATGCTGCTCCACGGGCAAGATGGTGCCATCATCGTGCAGGGGGACACGTTGCTCTCGCCTCAGTTCATCGACAACGGCCAACTCCGCCAGTTCGACGTCTGCGTGGCTAATCCCCCCTTCTCGCAGAAGGCCTGGATGGGAGAGAACGGGCAAAGCGACATGTACCACCGCTGGACTGCGGAGCTTTGCCCGCCTCTTAAATGCGGCGACTATGCCTTCCTCCTTCACCTCATCCGCTCCATGAAGGCAGGCCGAGGGCGCGGCGCATGCGTCATGCCCCACGGGGTGCTCTTCCGTGGCAATGCCGAATACAGGATAAGGCGGCACATCGTGGAGAAGCTCCGGGTGGTGGAGGGCATCGTGGGACTGCCGCCTTACATCTTCTTCGGCACCAGCATACCGGCTTGCATCATCTTGCTCAACGAGGCGGGAGCATACGAGCGTGAGGGCATTTTCTTCATCGACGCCAAGGAGGGCTTCGTGAAGGACGGCAAACAGAACAGGCTGAGGGAGCAAGACCTGAAACGCATCGTGGACGTATGGGACAGGAAGGAGGAGGTGCCGCACTACTCGCACATGGCTTCGATGGAAGAGATCCGCGGCAACGACTTCAACCTGAACATACCACGCTACGTGACACCCTGCGACACGGAGACGCACCAAGACATCGAGGCTCACCTGCACGGAGGGCTGCCGCTCACTGACATCACGCTCCTCGGCGAGCGATACCACGCCTGCCCCACACTCACCAAGTCGCTCTTCCGCCCCCTCAGACCAGGCTACAAGGAGCTTGCCACGACAGACATAGCCTCGAGCATTGAGGCAGACCCAAGCTATCAGGCTCAGCTCCCCCGCTACGAGGGCGCTATAGAGGCGTGGAGCGAATGGGCGCAGGAACGTATGCTGGGGTTGGAGCAAGGAGTAAAGCCCAAGCCGCTCATTAAGGCGTGGGCGCAGGAGCTGCTCGACAGGGTGGAGCGTGTGGACTGCCTCGTGAACGCCTACGACGCTTACCAAAGGCTGATGGAGTACTGGGCGGACACGCTTCAGGACGACTGCTACATCATCTCGCACGACGGATGGAAGGCACAGCTCACCATGCCAAGGAAGAAGAACCCCACCTACCTCAACATGGAGTGCGACCTGCTGCCCGTCGAGGTAGTGACACGGGAGTTCTTCCCCCAGAGCCTCGGCAGGATAGAGGAGCTCATCGGGAAGGAGGAAGCCCTCAGGGCGAGGCTTGAGGAGATGACAGAGGAAGCCCTCAGCGAGGAAGGTCTCTCGGAGGACGACGAGAGCGACAAGGAGGAGGTGGCGGCCCTCATTAAGAAGGTGAAGCGGCTTAAAGCCTACAAGGACACCGACAGGCAGAGGCAGCGGGCGGCCAAGGAGCGGAAGGAGGCACAGCGGGAGCTGACCGAGGCGGTGGTAAGGAAGTACGCCGGGCTGGGCGACGAGGAAGTGCGCCGCCTGGTGGTCTCCCGCAAGTGGCTGCCCACGATAGAGGAGAGCCTGCGCTCCCTTATGCAGCGTGAGCGCAGGCAGATGGAGCGGCAAGTGAAGGCTCTCGCCGAGCGGTACGGCACCACCCTCACGCAGCTACGTGGCGAGGTAGACGACCTGGAGCGGCTCGTCAGCAAGCACCTACAGGCAATGGGCTTCACGCTATGAGGGAGACCAGGCTCAAGCTCACCGAGGCAGGCTACATCCCCGAGGACTGGGAGGTGAAGAGGCTGGGGGAGATGGGTACGATTTATGGAGGGTTGAGTGGCAAGTGCAAGACCGACTTCTACAACGGAAACGCTAAATACATCCCCTACAC